>JAMCYY010000012.1 GCA_023473205.1 Patescibacteria group bacterium | reverse complement strand
AACTTGTGGGAGACAGTGAATATATCTCAGCACAAAGTGTTAAGCCGATAAAGAAAGTAGAGTATCCTTCATCACTTGAGGCCATGCTTCAGATAGGAATTAACGTCTATTTTGTTGACCGAAAAACCTTCAAAGAGTTTAGAAAATTTGGGTGCAATGGAGCTTTATTTCTTGAAAGACTGCAGTCGGAAAACCAAAAGAGGGGAAAAACTTAAATATGATATCATCCGCTTATGGGATTTGAAGATGATTTGGAAAAAGGTAAAAGTTCTTCGCCTTTACCCTCCGGTAATTATTTGACTTTACAGAAAGCTGTGGATATGGGGGAGTATGAGCCAAAATATTTAGCGAATTTTGCGGAGTGGCATGGCTTAAGTCGCCATGTTCAATTTCAACTGGTGAGGCAAGGCCTGGAAAATCGGCGGCACCAGCTTTTAGTTCAATGGGCAGAAATTAGCAATATGCTGGACTTCAGTAAGAAGCCCTATTTAAAAGAAGCTCTTAAAAATATTGAAAAACAGCTGCATCAAGCTGAGACAGACCGCGAAAGACTTTATTTAGAATATTCAGTCGGCGAGTAGCTTTTCAACTCCCGCAACTACTTCACTGGTAGGGTCAAGAGTCTTGGCTTGGCTAAGTGCTTGTTTAGCGAGATTTTTATTGCCTAATTCATAATAAAGGGCGGCAAGTTGCAGCCAACCATCACGATAATCAGGTTTTTCCCGGAGAATCTTTTCCCAAGTATAAGCTTCTTTTTGTAGATTGGTAATTTCAGTCTTCATTCCCAAAATCTGCATCTCTTTTTCATTTATTTTGATTTTGGTTATGATGAGACAAGCAAAAAAGAGAAACAAGGCAATTATCAGCCTGACAGGCAGTTTAGGGAACTTAGATTTTGAGAGCTTCTTTTGTTTTTTCATTAATTGAGACAAAGATAATTGTTGTCTTGTTATATTTTTATCTTGTTTGCCCTGTAAATTTTATTTAAAAAATTTACAGGGCTAAAAACAAAAAAATTAACAAGATAGCTATTAATTATTTTACCTTTGGCCAGGGAGAAACGATTAAAGCTGTTTTTTCTTTTCTGGGAAATCTTTGCCAAATTGCTTCGGTAATAAAAGGCATAAAAGGATGCAGGAGCATTAAACTTTTAAGATAGACATGACGAAGAACAATTAAAGCTACTTGGTCTTTTTGTTTTAATCTTTCTTTAGTGTGTTCAATATATTGATCGGCAAAGCGGTGCCAGAGAAATTCATAAATTGCTTCAGAAGCCAGGCCAAAATGATATTTTTCAATTCCTTGGGTAACTTTGGCAATTGTTTCGATAAAGTCTTTAATTATTTGTTTATCTTCCGTTTGCAACCCGGGTAAATCATCCTGGTATGCTGGCAAGTCTTCAAAGTTCGCTATTCCGTTTTCTTCCATCTGGCCTAAGATAAAGCGGCCAATATTCCAAATTTTATTGGCAAAATTTCTCATGGCAATAATTTTTTCTTCAGAAACAACAATGTCGTTCGCCGGAGCAATTCCATAAATCAGAGACATACGTAAAGCATCAGCCCCATATTTTTCGCTCATGACTAAAGGATCAATCACATTTCCTTTGGATTTACTCATTTTTTGGCCTTTTTTATCAACGACACGAGAGTGCAAATGGACCAGTTTAAAAGGAACCTCTTTCGTGAGATAAAGGCCAAAAATCATCATTCTACCAACCCAAAAAAAGAGAATGTCCCACAAAGTATCCATCACTGAAGTAGGGTAGAAGTATTTAAAATCTTCGCTACTTTTTTCTGGATTTTCAACGTTATATCCTAAGGTCGTCAGCGGCCATTGGCCAGATAAGAACCAAGTATCAAAAGTATCTGTTTCCTGAAGTAGGTGAGAGCTTTGGCAATGAGGACAATTTATCTCTTCTTCAATTTTAAAAGTAGCTTTAACTGGCGCAGTAAGAGATTGTAAACCTTTTTTTATTTCTTCAAATGAGTGTCGGTCTTTTAGTTCTCGATAAAGACCGGAAACAAGGTTGCCATTTTTATCTAAAAAATTAATTTTAATTTCAGGATTACAATCCAAACAATACCAGGCAGGAATCCTTGGTCCCCAAACAATTTGGCGGCTAATATTCCAATCATGAATGTTTTCCATCCAGTCTAAAAAGAGTTTTTTAAAGCGGGTGGGGAAAAATTTGGTTTGGCCTTTTTTTGCAGCTTCAATTACTGGTTTTGCCAGAGGTGCTATTTTGACAAACCATTGAGGAGAAAGTAGGGGTTCAATGATATTTTTGCAGCGGTAACAAATCCCGACAGTATGCTTAAGAGGTTGAGTTTTGATTAGTTTTCCTTGTTTTTGCAAAAGCTCTAAGGTCTTCTCTCTGGCTTGTTTAGGATAAAGTCCGCTAATCTCTTCTGGACAGTTAATCATTTTACCGTCAAAAGTAATACAGGAAATGGCTGAAAGTCCGTGCCTTTGGCCAATTTCAAAATCAGTCATGTCGTGGCCAGGAGTAATTTTTAAAGCACCAGTCCCAAAATCAATTTCTACTGCTTCATCAGCGATAATCGGAATTTCTTTATTAATAATGGGGATAACTGCTTTTTTTCCAACAAGGTCTTTGAATCGATTATCTTCAGGGTTAACTGCTATGGCAACATCTACAAAAATTGTTTCCGGCCGTGTTGTTGCGATTTGGATTGAACCATAATCTAAAAAATAAAGGAAGTCTTCTTTTTCAACATGGTCTACTTCTAGATCAGAAAAAGCCGTGCCACAGCGAGTGCAATAATTAACCATTTTTTCTCCACGGTAAACGAAACCATCGTTGAATAGTTTTTTAAAAGTAGCTAAAACCTGGTTGACAATTTCTGACTCTAAACTGTAATGGTATCTTGACCAGTCTAGGGAAAAGCCAAGTTTTTTCATTTGAAATTTATTTAAATGGCGATTTTTTTCAGCAAAATCCCAAATCCTTTGGTAAAGGGTCTCCCGGTCAAAGTCAAACCGGCTTTTGCCTTGTTTAGCTAGCTCTCTTTCAAAGACAAATTGGGTTTCAATACCAGCGTGATCAGCACCCGGAAGCCAAAGAGTTGGTTCTCCTAACATGCGGTGATAACGGACCATGATATCCTCAATCGTAAACAAAGCGTGACCCATGTGCATTGGGTCATTGGCATTAGGCAAAGGCAAAATAATGGTAAAAGGCTTCTTTTTATTGTCGATTTCGGGAGTAAAGTAATGGCTTTTTTCCCAAAGCTGATAAATTTCCTCTTCAAATTTTTGTGATTCGTAAACTTTTTCCATTATCCGAATTTTACCATTTTAGGCTAATTTATGCCACAAAGAAGAATTTTTAAAGGCTAATGGATGTCGGCTTTTCTTTCTTTTAAAAACTGGCGCCAGTCTTCAATGAAACTTATGAAGGAAACAAAAGGAATTTCAATAACAACATTAAAAAAGACGCTTATTACATTATATTCTTTCCATTTATTGGCGAACCAGGAACCAATTTCGGCAACTGGAATGGAAAGAATATCAAGGAAAAATTCCCAAAGACTTGATCTTTCTTCAACGGTAATCTCTTTAGCCTTATTCCTAATGACTAAAGCGGCAAAAACATTTAAGGCGATGCCGATAGTGTCAAAGATAACGGAAGTAATGGGAATGGTTGCTTTATAAAAAGCCCAGGCAATTGCTCCAAAAGTAACGCTACAAGCTAAAAGATAAAGTAAGATGATAATAATATTAGTTAAAAATTTTCTTTTTTTCTTAGGTTTTATTTCATAAATTTCTTTATCAGTGTCATCATAAACGAAGTTAAAGACCATTTTAATGGTTTTATCTAAGTTGCTTTCAGAAGGAGGTTTAATCATTGCTACAAGGATAAACATCGTCAGGCTAGGAATAATAAAATCAACGACCGCTGCCAGAGCATTAAAGCCTTCATAAAAAAGGTGGGCAAGCGGGACTTCTACGACAAAGAAGGTAAACCAGTTAGAAACAAAAACTGACAAAGTTGAAAAAACTCCCAGTTTAAACAAGCGGGATTTTAAGGTGTTAAGCCTTTCATTATAATATTTGACCAAATGTTTTTTAAAAGAAATTTTATTTTCAATTATTTCAACCAGTTCGTTTGGTTTGTTTTGGTATTCTTCAAGGAAGTCTCCTAAGAGAGTAAAGACCGTATCTGTCCTTTCGCAAATGTTGAAAAAATCTTTTCCAAAAGGGTTTGTTAAATGGGCGGAAATTGTTTCTTTAATAATAAAAATGTTTTGGGCCGTTTTAGTCATGAATTCCTCGGATGGCTTAGTCCATTCTGGATAACTTAGTTTTAAAAGGTGATAGGAAATAATAGCCTCGTCTAAATCAAAAAGAGTCCGGTGGACGGCAATATAAGTTTGGATGAACTTTTCCTCTGTAGAAAGGCTTTCCGGGGGATTAAATATAAGCCTTTCATTCATTAGAACTGTCATCGCTTCAATTAATGAGTTTTCTTCAATTAGAGGAGTGAGTACTTCTTCTATTTCGCAGGCGGCAATCTCTAAGACCCAGTCAAAAAAATTTACTTTTTTCTTCAACAGGAAGGAAAAGTTTCCATCGGTGTAAGGAGCATTTTTAAGGAAATATAAATATTTATCAAGGACTTCTTTGACTTTGTCAATTTTGATTTTGGAGATTTCATCGTTAGGTAAGTGTCCGCCCCTAATTAACTCTAAAACCAATTCTTCGGCTGTCGCCGAAACGTTAATTTTGAAAAGAAAATTTAAATTTGAAAGCTCAGAAATTAGAGAACGTTTTAAAATTCTTTCAATTGCATTGCGTCTAAGTAAATTTTCTTCTTTCCAGTCAACAATCTTTCTTATCCTTTCGTAAATTCGTGCTACTTTAGAGGCTATCTCGTCAACATGAATAGTTGCTGAATTTGTTCTTTCTTTAATGATCCCTTCTTGGTATTGGGAGATTAATCTTTGGATAGGTGCCGCGATTACCGGAAGGGTAACGGTTGTGGCTGGAAAGGAATTTTTTTCCTCGTTTAATAAAAGATTGGTGGTCATTTTCTTTACAAGTTATTAAGTAATTTTCTAATGATGCTTGTTTATTTATTATAACATCTTCTTGTTTTCCTTAAGCATTTTCCCTAAGATAACATTAGCCATAACTTTAAAATTAACTAACCAACTATGGAAACGAACAACCCTCCTTTCAATATTTCCCCGCTGGATTCTCCTTCTAGGGTTGTTTCTGTTAGTGGTGATAAGAAATTATTTCCTTCTAAGACAGTTTTAATATTAATAGTTATTGGAATATTGTTTTTAGCGGTAATTGTTTTTTTTGCTTTTAAATTTTTTTCCAAGAAGGCTAGTTCTCAGGTAACCCTTAATTATTGGGGACTTTTTGAGCCACCAGAAGTCTTTCAGCAAATAATCACTGATTATGAAAAAAGCCATCCTAACGTAAAGATTAATTACTCAATGGAAAACCTTAAATTTTATCGGGAAAGGTTGCAATCAGCGCTAGGAAGGAAGGAAGGACCGGATATTTTCCGTTTTCATCAATCCTGGACACCGATGTTGGGGAATTATTTATCGTCGATTCCAGAAAAAATTTATGATACTTCTAGCTTTAGCAAAACTTTTTACCCTTCAGCAACGGCAAGTCTAATATATCAAGCCAAGTTAGTGGGTTTACCTTTAGAATTTGATGGTTTGGCTTTGTTTTATAATGAAGATCTTTTCCGTGCCGCCGGAAAGACACCGCCCTTGACTTGGGAAGAGTTAGAAAAAACTGCCCAGGACTTAACAGTTAGAAATGAACAAGGAAAAATTGTTACTGCCGGAATTGCTTTAGGGACGACGAATAATGTTGACCATTGGAGTGATATTTTAGCCTTAATGATTTTACAAAACGAAGGCAACTTAGTCGACCCTACGAGTAGTTTGGCAGCAGACGCTTTGGTTTATTACACAACTTTTAAAAAAGTTTATCGTGTTTGGGATGAAACCATGCCTTCTTCAACTTACGCCTTTGCCAAAGGGAATTTAGCGATGTACCTTGGTCCTTCCTGGCGGGTTTTTGATATTAAAGGATATAACCCAAATTTGAACTTTAAGATTATTCCTGTACCACAACTTTCTGATAAGAAGGTAGGCTGGGCTTCTTTTTGGGCGGAAGGAGTTTCAAAAAATTCTCCTAACCAAAAAGAAGCTTGGGATTTTTTAAATTACCTTTCTTCCCGGGAAATACTGCAAGGCCTTTACCAGAGAGAAAGCAATTTACGTCTTTTTGGAGAGCCTTACTCTCGGGTTGATATGGCGGAGATGCTAAAAGCCCAACCTTACGTGAGTGCTTTCATCGAAGAAGCACCTTTTGCCCAGTCTTGGTTTCTTTGTTCAGCTACGCAGGATACTAATGGTATTAATCAGCAAATTATTAAATATTATGAAGATGCGGTTAATGCGGTTAATGAAGGCCAGGAACCGGGGACTGCTTTAGCGACTACTGCGAAAGGCGTAGTTCAAGTTTTGTCCCAATATGGGATTTCTCGCTAAAGAATGGTTAAAAAAAAGACAAATGTGCATGCTTCTGTTTTAAGAACTCTTGTTTACGCTGACCTTTTTGATTATCCTTTAACTCTTCAGGAAATGCGGAGATTCCTAATTGTTGAAGGTGTTGGAAAAGCAAAAGTTGATCAAAATTTTTTACAGATTTTCGCTGATTACAGGCTGATTTCCACGGATGGCAAATATTATTTTTTGAAGGATAGAGAAGCTTTGGCTTCAATTAGAGATAAAAGAGAAAAATGTTCTAAAGAAAAAATGTTATTAGCACAAAAGGCAGCGGAAAAATTGGCCAAAATTCCTTTTGTCGAAATGGTTGGCTTAACGGGTGCGCTTGCCATGAATAATGCCCAAAAAGATGATGATATTGATTTTTTTATTATTAGTCACAAAAACACTTTGTGGCTAACGCGGGCTTTAATTTTTTTCCTTTGTCTGTTTTTAAGAATTGACCGCCGGAAATACAATGACCAAATTGTCAAAAATAAAATTTGTTTTAATTTATTCTTAGATGAAAGCAATTTAAGAATTGAACCGGAAAATTTATTTTTAGCCCATGAGATTTGTCAGATTAAACTACTTTTTAATAAAGATAGTACTTATGAAAAATTTTTATGGGAAAATCGATGGGTGAGAGAATATCTGCCTAATGCTATCCAAAATTTTAAATTTTTAATTTTTAATTTTAAATCAAACAGCTTAATTCTTAATTTTTTGAATGTTTTAAATAAAGTTGCTTTTAGGTTGCAATATCACTATATGAAACCAAGAGTGACGACCGAGAAAATTAGTCTCACCCAGGCTTTTTTTCATCCCAATAACTTGCAAGAGAAAATTTTAAATGAATATGAAGAAAGATGCCAAAAACTCTTGACAATAAATTGT
>JAMCYY010000060.1 GCA_023473205.1 Patescibacteria group bacterium | reverse complement strand
TGATTTGACCGCGGTCGCAGGAATTTTAAATTCATCTATAATGATAATTCTTTCTTTCTCACATTTAGTTATTAATTTAAATTTAATGAAAATAATTTTATTTCTTATTTCCTTTCTTTCCGCTCACATAATAATTTATTTAATTTATTTTTTGATCTCCTGCCTTAGTTTGTTCTTTGTTAATGCTGATACTTATGCTGATTGGTTAATGGAAGCGACAGACTTTGACCGTTATCCGGCAGAAATTTATAGTGATTTTTTAAGGTTTTTCCTTTTGTTTGCCTTGCCAATTTTATTTTTTGCTTATGTGCCAGTAGCGATTTTACTGGATAAGCTTTCAGGATATTATGCCGGACTGGGGTTAGTGGTTATTTTTGTACTTTATTTAATTTCCACCATTGTCTGGCGGCTGGGTCTTAAAAATTACCAATCTGCCTCAAGCTAAAAAGTTGATTATAATAGTGAGAAAGGATATCATTAAAGAGTAAGAGCTAGAGTAAGTGTAAAAAAATTTTCAATTTTATAATTTACAATTTTAAATCAATTTTTATTTTTTTAATTTTCATTTGTTCAATAAAAAATTAATTATTGAAAATTCTTTACACTGTAACGAAGTTATACCCCTTCGCTTTGAATTTGTAGTGAATATTGAACAAATTCAAAGCTACGGAGGTATTATAAATTTGTAAAATGGAGTATAAGGAGTATACATGTGATTGAAAATTGTTTACCCTGTAAGGGAGAAATGAAAATTGAAAATTAAATATATGTCCTCAGTAATAATATCCTCTAATTTAAAAAAATACTTTCAGGTTCATAAAAAAGAGCCAGGTTTATCAGGTTCTATAAAGTCTTTATTTAGCCGCAAATATGAAGAAGTGAAAGCAGTTGATAATATTTCCTTTGGCATTGATGAAGGGGAATTGATTGGCTTTATTGGGCCAAATGGGGCAGGTAAAACCACTACCCTTAAGTGTCTTTCCGGTTTACTTTATCCCACTTCAGGCCAGGTTTCGGTTTTAGGTTTTAATCCCTGGGACCGTAAAAACGAATTTTT
Source organism: Patescibacteria group bacterium (assembly GCA_023473205.1). Classification (GTDB taxonomy): domain Bacteria; phylum Patescibacteriota; class Microgenomatia; order UM-FILTER-40-11; family UM-FILTER-40-11; genus JAMCYY01. Next base: position 6,674 of record JAMCYY010000060.1, on the reverse strand, counting down.
AAAGCAAATTTCTTTAGTCATGGGACAAAAAAACCAGCTTTGGTGGGATTTGCCTGCAATTGAGACCTTTATTTTAAACAAGGAAATTTACGAAATTCCCCCTAAACAATATGAAGAAACTTTAGATGAACTGGTGGAACTTTTGGAAGTCAAAGATGTCTTAAAAGTCCAGGTGCGTAAGCTTTCTTTGGGACAGCGCATGAAATGTGAACTAATTGCCGCGCTTCTGCATTCTCCAAAAGTTTTATTTTTAGATGAACCAACCATTGGCTTAGACGTTGTTTCTCAAAAGAAAATGCGGGACTTTATTAAAGAATATAACCGCCGCAAAAAATCAACCATTATTTTAACTTCTCATTACATGGATGATGTTAAAGAGCTTTGTAAACGGGTCATTATTATTGATAAAGGTAAGTTAATTTTTGATGGCCAACTTTCAGAGATTACGGAAAAATATGCTGACCATAAAATAATTTCGGTTGTTTTTTCCAAAGATATTGATCCGAAAAAATTAGATAAAGTGGGCATGCTTCAGGAATATTCTTTTCCTAAAGCCATCTTTAAAATTAATCGAGGCGCGGTTTCCGTGGCCGCGGCTGAGCTTTTGCAGCATTTTCCTATTGCTGACTTAAATATTGAAGAAGTGCCGATTGAAGACGTCATCAGAGAAGTGTTTACAGGGAAAGATGTAGCCTAAAGGGCTAGTAAGAGATAAGTAAGAGCAGTAATAATTTTCATTTCTCTCTTACAGGGTAAACAATTTTCATTCACATGTAACGAAGTTATACCCCTTCGCTTTGAATTTGTAGTGAATATTGAACAAATTCAAAGCTACGGAGGTATTATAAATTTGTAAAATGGAGTATAAGGAGTATACATGTGAATGAAAATTGTAAATTGTAAAATTGAAAATTTTTTAATAGCTTACAATGAAGAAATATTTAGAGGTAGTTAGACTTTCTCTTCAGGAGTCTCTTACTTATCGCTTTAGCTTTTTTCTTTGGCGTTTTCGTAACCTTATTTCTTTTGCCACAATTATAATTTTTTGGCAAGCGGTTTATGTCACGCGTCAGTCTTTGTTTGGTTACCAAAAGTCGCAGATGATTGCTTATTTGTTTGGAACAGCGATTTTACGTAATTTAGTTTTAGCATCAAAGACAACAGAACTGGCTGGACAAATAAAAAGTGGGGACTTAACTAAATTATTGGTAAGACCAATGAATATTTTTTCTTATATGGCTAGCCGAGACATGAGCGACAAACTTTTAAATTTTGTTTTATCAATTTTTGAAGTCAGCTTAATTTTATTTTTGTTTTCCTTTCAGCTTTATTTCCCCCAAAACCCTTTAACTTACCTTTATTTTATTTTGATTTTGGTATTAGTAGTTCCCCTTTACTTCTTCATTAGTTTAATTATTTCTTTAACTGGCTTTTGGACTGAAGATATTTGGGCGACTCGTTGGCTTTTTGGAGTGATTCTCCTAGAGTTTATGGCAGGTATTTACTTTCCGATTGACATTCTGCCCCATTTTTTATCTAGTATCTTTTACTTGACTCCTTTTCCTTATTTAATTTATTTTCCCATCAAAATTTGGAATGAACAACTGGCGGGAATGGACTTAATAAAAACCTTTATCGTTTGCAGTGGATGGTTAATTATCTTTCATTTTCTTGCGAATAAGCTCTGGAAAAAAGGAGTTAAAAATTATGGCGCGTATGGTGGATAGAAAAAGTTAAAAGTTAAAAGTGAATAGTTTAAAACTACTTAAAATTTGGTGGAGGATTTCAGTACTTGCAGCTGAAACAGAACTTTTAACCAATTGGTCAGGGGTTTTATTTATTATTGGTAAAATTATTCGTTTTGTTTTTTATTTTGCCTTTCTTTTTACCGTTCTTTCAGGGATAAATAATTTAGCAGGATTTAGCAGGGAACAAGTAATTTTGTTTTTTCTTGTTTTTAATTTAATTGATATTGCAACTCAGGGTTTGTTCCGCGGGGTTTATCATTTTCGGCCTTCAGTGGTTAGCGGTAATTTTGATCTTGACCTGCTCAAGCCTTGGCCGTCTTTTTTCCGGCCGATTTTTGGCTGGGCCGATGTTTTAGATTTCATTACTTTATTTTTTTTGACCGGCTATTTTCTTTATTTCATATTTATTCATCATTTTGCAGTTAGTCCTTTAAGTTTAGTTATATTTATTCTGATGATAGCTAATTCTTTAATTTTAGGTCTTGCTTTTCATCTGCTCGTCTGCAGCTTTGGCATTTTAACTCTGGAAGTTGATTATTTGGTTTGGCTTTACCGCGATTTAACTGGCATGGCGCGTTTTCCGACTGATATTTATCCTAGAGCAGTTCAAAATATTTTAACTTTCGCAATTCCAGTAGTTATTGTTTTTTCAGTTCCCACGAAAGTTTTATTGGGAATGCTTTCCTGGCCGATGATTTTCTTTTTCTTTTTCATTGGCTTTTTTTCCCTGGTTTTGTCAGTTTTTTTCTGGAAATATGCTCTGAAGAGATATAGTAGTGCCAGCTCATAATTTATTAATTTTCAATTTACAATTTTCAATCAAATTACAATTATTCAATCACACAATTTTCAAACTTAATTGAAAATTATCATTCGACTTTGCCAAGCTCAGCTTGGCTTTGCTCATGATAATGCTGAGTAAAATCGAAGCATTAAATCAATGAAAATTCATTAAAAATTGAGAAATGAAAATTGAAAATTATTCTAGTTTTACTTGCACCTCCATGTTATTATATAGTCATGAATAAAAAATTAATTATTGGCGGCGTTTTGGTAGCGATTGTTCTTTTTCTGATTGGCGCCCGATTAATTACCGGTGAAGATACTTGGATTTGTGAAAAAGGGCAATGGGTAAAACATGGCAATCCTAAAAACCCTAAACCCAATTATCCTTGCTCTCTTGAGGGTCAAAAAGCTTCAGCTCAGGAAGAAACTACTTTGCCTAATCCGGCATCTCAAAATTGTCTTGATAAAGGTGGAACTTTAAAACAAGTTGAAGAAACTGCCGGCACTTTGGGTATTTGCCAATTTAGTGATGGCTCGCAGTGTGAAGAATGGCAGTTTTTCCGCGATGAGTGCAAAGTCGGCCAAACAAAAACTGCTGATACTGCTCATCCTTACAGCGGAAAGATTACCCAAAAAGGCAGTGACTATCTTTTTACGACTGATACAGGAGTAGAATACAAATTAAAATTACCGGAAACTTATTCCCGCGATTTAAAAATAAGATTGGTGGCCGAAACTAATGGGACCGATGTGACCATTGTTGCCGCCGAAACCCCTCCTCTCTCCAAAGTCTTAGTTCTCAAAGGATTTCAGGAAAAGTAAGTTGGTTGGTGTAGCTAAATTTAAGGAGCAGAAAGAAGTAAAGATAAAACGTTTTCCTTAGATTGGGGTGACTTAGAGCCATCAAGGAGTCGTCTCGAGACTTCTTCGATGATTTGGATCTCGCGTTGAGTATCGAGCTCCGTTTTGAACATGTACTGCCAAGACGCTTAAATCTTTTGACCAAGAGTCTAAGGTGAAAACACAATTTGTTCGGTCTTTGCCTGGAAGGTAATCTTCAAGATAATAAGTGTGATGAAATTTTGTTTCATAGACGTTCATTAATAATGTAGTTTTGCCTTTTTTTATTTCTCTGATTCCCCTAAAGGTTACATCATCCCCAAACTGAGAGTTAACTAATTCTTGAAGGTAGGGAGAGTCAGAAGTTGGCTTTCCGTATGCAAATAAAGCATCTAAATTTTGTATTGCTTTTTCGATTAAAGCACGATTTTTTCTAAACTCTCGTCTTTCTCGTAGGGACTCTCTGATATAGAAATGAAATCTTTCCATTACTCTCAAGTTTACTCTTATTAATGGCAAATTCACTTTTTTTAAAGTAAAATATGCGTAAAAGAAATGGAAAACCAGGCTAAAAAATATTATCTTAAAACCTTTGGTTGCCAGATGAATACGGCGGACGCGGAGAGGATTGCGGCGTGGTATGAGGAGCAAGGATGGAAACCAACCAAAAATATCACTGAGGCTGATGAGGTGGTGATTGTCAGCTGTTCTGTTAGGCAGTCAGCAGAAAACAGGGTGTTTGGTTTAATAAATAATTTAAGCAAACTCAAAAGTCAAAGCTCAAAAGTTAAAGCTAAAGCTCAAAACTTAAAACTTTCAAAACAAAGAATAGTGTTAACAGGTTGTATGCTGCGTTACCCCAAATCTTGGTTGAGAAAAAAGTTACCTGCTGTGGATGAATTTAAAAAAATTGACGAGTATAGAGTAAGAGTAAGAGTAAGAGGAGACCAGAAGATGGCGTTTGTTCCGATTTCTAATGGCTGCAATAATTTTTGTACTTATTGTGTTGTTCCTTATGCTAGAGGCAGGGAAGTATCTAGGCCATTTGCAGAAATTGTTTGTGAAGTCGAAGAGTTAGCTAAACGTGGTTTCAAAGAAATAACGCTTCTGGGCCAGAATGTAAATTCGTATGGCAAAGACTTTGATATCTCAAAACTCAAAATTCAAAACCCAAAACTAAAGCTTAAAACTAAAAAGTTTCAAACTCATTTTGCAACTTTACTTTCAACTTTACATGAGATTCCGGGAATAGAGAAGATTTCCTTTTTAACTTCTAATCCCTGGGATTTGTCTGAGGAAATAATTGAGGCGATGAATCTGCCGAAGATGGATCGGTATTTGCATTTGCCGGTGCAGTCAGGTGATGATGAAATCTTAAAAAGAATGAACCGCCATTATACTGCTGAAGATTATGCAAAATTGGTTAAAAAAATCCGCGCCAAAATCCCGGATATCAAAATTGGAACTGACATTATTGTTGGTTTCCCCGGAGAAACTGAAGAGCAGTTTGAAAATACTGTGGATTTGGCAAAAAAAGTTGGCTTTGAAAAAGCTTATGTGGCGATGTATTCTCCGCGTGAACAAACCGCAGCCTTTAAAATGAAAGATGATGTGCCTTTTATAGAAAAGAAACGCCGCTGGCAAATCCTAGATAAATTAATTAATAGTAATATTTAGGTTTACACCTGGAAGGTGTAATACGTTCACACCTTCGATATCTATATAAAAAAATATCATAATAACAAAAATGCACAAACTTTTAATTATTTGCGGCCCTACGGCTACAGGAAAAACAAGTTTGGGATTTAATTTAGCGGAAGAGTTTAATGGAGAAATTGTTTCCGCTGATTCGCGGCAGGTGTTTTGTGGCATGGACATTATTACGGGTAAACAAGTTGATTCGAAAATAAAAACTTGGTTAATTGATATCGTTAATCCTGATCAAAGATTTAGTGTGGCTGATTACTATGAATTGGCCTGGAAAGTGATTTCTGACATTTGGCACCGGGGAAAATTACCAATTGTGGTTGGTGGCACAGGTTTTTATATTAATGCCTTAATAAATGGAATTGAAACAATGGGAGTGGAGCCGGATTGGAAACTAAGGGAGCAATTGTTTCATTGTTCCGTTGTTTCATTGTTAGAGACGTTAGAAAAAATTGATCCGCAGCGTTATCGAAGGATGAATGAAAGTGACCGCAAAAACCCCAGAAGATTAATTAGAGCAATTGAAGTTGCAAATCAAAAATCAAAAATTAAAAATCAAAATGAAAAAATAAAAAATTTTGACTCTTTGATTATTGGTTTAACTCTTTCCAATGAAATCCTTTATCAAAGGATTGACCAGAGAGTTGAAGAAAGGATCAAAATGGGAGCAGAAGATGAAATCAAAAAACTTTTCGCTCAAGGATATAATTGGGAGAATTCAGTTTTGGGAGTGACCATTGGCTATAAGGAATGGAAAGAATATTTTGAAAAAAAAGTTGCAAAAGAAGAAGTGATTCAGAAATGGAAATTCGCGGAACATGATTATGCCAGGCGGCAAATGACTTGGTTTAGAAAGGCACTTCGATGCGCTCAGAGTAAATGGTTTGATATTACTAAAGAAAATTGTCAGACAGAAGTGGAAAACGATGTCAAATCTTGGTATAGTTAATCAATGCCAAAGAAAATAGAAATTTCCCATAGGACAATAATTTTTATTGCAGTTTTTACCGCTGCCCTATGGTTGCTTTTTCAAATTAGAGAAATACTGCTCGCTCTTTTTGTTTCTCTAATTTTAATGTCTGCCCTAAATCCTTCGGTTAAAAAATTAGAAGAAATAAAAATTCCCCGTTGGCTGGCAATTTTGATTATTTATATTATTGCTTTAGTTGTAGTTGTCTTTGCTATTGGCGGACTAATTCCGCCTTTAATTGACCAAACAACAACATTAATAAATCAGGTTCCTCAATATTTTGAAAAGTTTCGCGTTTTCGGAATTGACGAAAAAGTTATTGCCTCCCAATTTAGCCAATTTACGGCCATTCCTGCAAATATTATTAAATTTATTTTTGGCCTGTTTTCGGATATTTTAGCCCTTTTAGGTATTGCCGTAATTACTTTTTACTTATTGATGGAAAGGAAAAACTTAGATCATTATCTTTCTTTACTTTTTGGTAGTGAAAGAGAAAAAGAAATTAATGCAGTAATTGATAAAATTGAAGTTCGTTTAGGCAGCTGGGTGAGAAGTGAGTTGCTTTTAATGACTTTTGTCGGTCTTTTAAGTTACCTTGGTTTTCGGCTTATTGGTTTAAGTTT
>JAMCYY010000031.1 GCA_023473205.1 Patescibacteria group bacterium | reverse complement strand
TCTTGAGGATTATCCGGAAAGTTTTTTTCTTATTCACCGGTTTTTATAATTTTTGGCACCATTTCGATCAATTCTTTTATCTTTCAAATTAAAGGCTTAAAAAAATGGTTAATTGCCTGCTTTGTCTTTGGAGTCACTTTTCTCCAATCAGTGGCAATGATGAAAAACACTCTGCAAATTAGTAGCCCCTTTAATACTAGATTTCAAACTCCAGCAGAAGGAATTTACCAACAAATACTTTTACAAGATATCGATTTTTTGAAAAAAAATACTGAGCAAGACAAAATTTTAGTTGCCAGTTTTCCTTTTGAAATTGCTTTTTATGGAGAAAGAAAAGCAATTCAAATTCTCCCTGAAAATCAATCTTTAAACCAGTTAAGAAGACTTTATCATGAATATTTGCCTTTTGATGCTATTTATATGAACTGGCGACATTTAGTTGGCCCCTGGCCAACTGCCTGGTGGGACAGCAACAATCTGGATAATTTTAAACTGGTCAAAAAGTTACCTTCTAATTCAATTTTGATAAAAGAGATCAATAACCCGCAAACTAATTTAATCTCTTCCTGGTCAGGAACAAGTCCTCTAAAAATTTCCTTATCTAAAGATAAAGATTATCTTTTTAGCACTGAAATCTACAGTCCAAAAGATTTTTACGAAAATCCCCCTTTAACTGTCATCTTTAAATATTATGATGAAAAAGGTAATCAGTTTTTTGTCCAGGAAATTAGCGATAATTCTTTAAGGAAAGACCGCTGGAATTACCTTTCGGAAAAACTGTTGATTCCTTTTCAAGCAAAGGAGGTTGAGATTGCTTTCAAAGAATTTTCATTGGAAGTGAAAAATTTAACCATAAAAGATACCTCACTAAAAGAAGTGTATAGGGAAAATGCCTATAAAGCATTATAATAAAATTTATTATTTTATGGCAGAAAAAAAATCAAAAAACAATATTTTACTTGTCCGCCCTTTTATTAAAGAGTATGTTAACAGCCAATCAGCTGACAGTTTCGAGTCTTCAATTGGTTTAATCCCTCCACTGAATTTGGTCTATTTAGCCTCTGCTTTGGAAAAAGCAAATATCAAAGTAAAAATTTTTGATTGTGAAGCTAATAAAACTGAGGGGCAATTTATTTCCTTTTTAAAAAAGGAAAAACCTGCCATTGTCGGCATAAGCATTATTACGACAAATTTCCACGGCGCTTTATATACCGCCAGATTAGTGAAGAAAATCTTACCCAAAACACCAATTATTTGCGGCGGCACCCATATGATGATTTTTCCAAAAGAAACCCTTTCGTATAGAGAATTTGATTTTGGTCTTATCGGTGAAGCGGAAGAGCCGTTAGTCCAATTTATCTTGAATTTTAAAAAGGGAGCGCAGACTTATCCGAAAATCCCTGGTTTGATTTGGAAAAATAAAAACAAAATTAAAATCAATAAAAATATTGGCTTTAATCAAGATCTGGACAAGCTTCCTTATCCAGCTTACCACTTGCTTGACCTCAGCGCTTATCGGATGCCCAATTCTGCCGATAACATTGTTTCCCTTTTCCTTTCCCGGGGGTGCCCCTACCACTGCGGTTTTTGTTACCGCAATCCGATTTTGCAAAAAGTCCGCTTTAAATCCATTGACCATGCCTTGGCAGAAATTAGTTATTTGGTAGAAAAATTTCATATCAAGTCAATTAATTTTGTTGATGAAACTATTTCCTTAAAAAAGGACTATTTTTTGAAATTTTGTGAAAGGTTAGCCGCTAAAAAATTGGGGGTTTCTTGGCAATCACCAACAAGAGTAACGGCAATTGATGAAGAGGTTGTAAAAGCGGCAAAAAAAGCGGGTTGTCATACTTTCAGGTTTGGCATTGAATCCGGTTCCAATAAAATTCTTAAAAAAATTAACAAAGGAATTACTATTGACCAGTCCGAGAAAGCAATCCGTTTATGCCAAAAATATGGGATAAAAACCGTGGGTTACTTTATTATTGGTTATCTTGAAGAAAACGAAGAAACAATTCGAGAAACCATTAATTTCGCTAAAAAGTTAAATACTGATTATGCCGCTTTTTTTCCAGCCACCCCGATGCCCCAGACTGACCTTTGCCATGAATGTGAAGAAAAAAAATTAATTACGAAAGATTACTGGAAAAATTTTGTTTTGGGAAAAGACAAAAAGCCTCTGCCTTTTATTTATCCAAATGCAGGTGAGTGGGTTTCCAGGGCTTATCATGAGTTTTATTTTTCTCCGAAGTATATTTTCCGACAAGCAAGAACCCTGGACTTTTACCGTAATTTTGGCAAAAATCTTTCTACTGCAAAAAATCTTTTAGTCATGAAATTTAAAAGGAGTTAATATGAAAGGGCTTTTTTATAACCTTAAATATTTTAATTTAATCATTAAAAGACCAAAGGTAATTCTCAAATTATTGAAGCATCTTTATTCAAATTTAATTCTTAAACGTCCTTGCCTTCGGGTAGTTGAATTGGTAATTAACACTGAATGTAATTCAAACTGTGTAATGTGCTATGCCACCCGCTATAACTTACCGAAAAGGAAAAAAAATTCTCTTGAAGATATCCGAAAAATCTGGACTCAAGCAGAAAAACTTGGCGCTTATATCTGCATTGTCCAAGGAGGAGAAGCAATTCTCCACCCACAATTTTGGGAAATACTAGAAGTATTAAAGCCCTTTTCTAATATTATTCTTCTTGTTTCTAATGGGATTGCCCTTGATGAAAAAGTTATAAAGAAACTCAAAGAAAAAGGCCTTTCCATGCTTCACTTAAGCCTTAATTCAACCGACCCTAAAACGCATGATAAAATTCGTGGTTATAAGGGTAATTTCGAAAAAAATATGAAAGTTATCGCTAATTGTAAAAAATTTGGCCTGCCGGTTTATTTTTCCAGTATCTTACAGCATGATAATAAAAAAGAGTTTTTAAAGATAGTTGAACTAGCCAAAAAGATTAAAATCGGCATCAGCGGCGCGCTTTTAGTTTCCATGGGCAAGGCGGCTGACCAAAAAAGAAATCGGGTCACCCTTAAAGACCGAGAATGGCTTTTAGAACTCTTAAAAAAAGAAAAATATCTTTTAAACTTTGACTGGGTAAATAATCTCTCTGGCCGTTTTTCCTGCCCCGCTGGAAACGAGAAAATTGCAGTCAGTGTTTATGGCGAAATAATGTCTTGTGTCTGTAACCATCTCTCCTTTGGTAACGCCTTAAAAGAGCCTCTTGAGGTTATTTATTCTCGGATGCAAAACTTTTCATTATTTAAAGAGAGAAATCCTTTATGTTTAGCTTCATTTAATACCAAATACCGCCGCGAATATCTTGATCCCATTGCTGAAAGCAAATTTTATCCTGTCTCTATTTTTGAACATCCAAAGCATCCTGCCAAGTTAATTAAAGGAAAAATGATCGAAAGATGAAAATAAAAGAATTGCAAAAAAAACTAAAAAATTCTTGGAAAGATACTGTAAAAGCAACACTTTATAATAAAAAAATTCTTGAAGAAAAATATTTAATTAGACAGTGGTATGAAGAGATTTACTCCTTTACTAAAAAAAATTTAAAAAAAGGAACTGTTAATGTGGAAATTGGATCTGGGTCAAGTTTCTTATATAAGCACATAAAGGGGCTTATAAAATCAAATGTTGTTGATATTCCAGGAAACGACTTAACTTTTGATGCTTGTAAAAAATTTCCTTTTAAAAAAAATTCTATTGATAATTTAATATTAATTAGCGTCTTCCATCATTTGCCCAAGCCAGAACTTTTTTTGAAAGAAGCCACAAGAACTCTAAAAAAAGGGGGAAGAATTATTATTTCCGATCCCTATATTTCTTTTTTATCATATCCTCTCTGGAAATACTTACATCCTGAGGGTTGTGATCTCTCCCAAGTTGGTTTTAACAGCGAAAGCAATCCCCTTTTAGACGCCAATAGTGGAAGCGCTACCTTAATGTTTTATAAAAACAGAAATATAATTGAAAAAAAATTTCCTTCCTTAAAAATCAAAAAAGTTATTCCCCATACCATTTTTCATTATTGGATAGCTGGAGGATATAACTTACCACAACTGTTACCAGATAAAGGGATTGGACTAATTCATATTCTTGAAAAAATTTTTTCTCCTTTTAAATCTTTTTTAGCCAGTTTCCTGTATGTAATTATTGAAAAAAACGCTTATTAAGATAAAATATTCAAACAAAAGATGCTGGACTTTACCTACAATCTTAAATATCTACCTTTAATTATTAATCGACCAAAGATTTACCTTAGATTAGTCAAGCACTTCTTCTCCAACTTTTTTTTACATCAACCAAAGTTAAGAATAGTGGAATTTGTCATCAATACTGAATGCAACTCAAATTGCTCTATGTGCTACGCGACTCATTATAATAAGCCTAACAAAAAGAAAATTACTCCAGAGCAAGTTAAAAGTATCTGGGAACAAGCTGAAAAACTTGGGGCTTATATCTGTGCTATTGAAGGCGGAGAGGCAATTTTGCATCCCAAATTTTGGGAAATTTTAAAAATATTAAAACCTTTTAGCAATATTGTCATTTTAGTTTCTAATGGCATAGAAATGAACAAAAAAATGGTGACAAAACTTAAAGAAAAAGGTCTTTCTATCCTTCACCTTAGCCTCAATTCTGCAGATCCGAAGTTACATGATAAAATCCGTGGCTTTAAAGGGAACTTTAAACGCACCATGGACGCTGTTAACTATACTAAGGAAGTAAATTTACCAATCTATTTTTCCAGTATTCTTACCCACAGTAATAAAGAGGAGTTTTTAAAAATTCTTGAACTGGCTGAAAAACTTAAAGTTGGCGTTAGTGGCGCCCTTTTAGTCTCCATGGGCCGGGCGATTGACCAAAAGAAGCTAAGAGTAAATTTAAAAGATAGAGAATGGCTTCTGAAACTCTTAAAACAAAAAAAACATCTTTTGAATTTTGATTGGACAAATAATTTTTCTGGACGTTTTCAATGTCCTGCAGGTTATGAAAAAATTTCTATTAGTGTTTATGGTGAAGTTATGGCCTGCGTTTGTAACCATCTTTCTTTCGGCAATGCTCTGGAAGAGCCTCTTTCAGTTATTTACCAAAGAATGCGCGATTTTTCCCTTTTTAAAGAGCGCAATCCCTTATGCCTGGCTGCCTTTGAAACAAAATATCGTCAGGAATACTTAGATCCCATCGCAAAAAGCAAGTCATATCCTGTTTCCATTTTTGACCATCCTAAACATCCAGCAAAAATTGTTAAGGGCAAAATGATAGAAAGTTGAGACTATGGATAAAAAGACAAGGGAATGTCCTATTTGTTCTTCAAAAAAAATTAAACCACTGCTCGAAAAAGCAGTTGATAAAGAATATGGTGATAAAGGAAATTGGGATATTTATTTTTGTCCTGAGTGCCAGGTGGGTTTTCAAAACCCTCTGCCTGTTTTAAATAACTCTTTAGAAAACTATCCACCGCAATACAGTCAATACCACCCCAGGAGAGGAACACTTTTAAAGAAACTTTATCAAGCGTATCTTCAAAAAAAGGCAAAAAAAATTGAAAAATTAATTGGTCAAGAAGGAAACATCCTTGAAGTTGGCTGCGGAGTCGGTCAGTCAATTAAAGTTTTGTCAGGTTATGGTAAATGGAAAATGGTTGGTTTAGAGCCAATTGATTATCCGATCAAAGAAGGAAAAAAAATCGGCGTTCATATTTTAAAAGGCACCTTAAGCTCTTTAGCCAAAAAAGAAAAAGAAAAATATGACCTAATACTAATGCTTCATGTCCTGGAGCATCTCCCTGACCCAAAGAGTGATTTAAAATACGCTTACCAATTACTAAAGCCAGGCGGATATATTGTTGGCGAAACGGAAAATCTTCTTTCCTGGGATTTTAAAATTTTAGAAAAATTCTGGGGTTTGCTCGCTTTGCCGCGCCATATCTTTTTCTTTACAAAGGACTCATTAAGACTTTTAGCGCAAAAAAATGACTTTAAAACTATAGAAATTAATTTTCAACCCAATACAGAAGGCTGGGCTTTAGGTTGCCAGTTTTTTTTGCAAGAAAAAATTTTTAGAAAGCAGCTTAACAAAAGGGCTTTTTATTATCCAATTTTACTGGCTATTTTCTTGCCTCTTTCATTAACACAAACTTTTTTTAAAGCTTCAGGAGTGGTAGAATTTGTTTTTAAGAAAAATTTATGAAAATTCTTTTAGTTTATCCGCCGACTCTTTCATCATCTTATTACGGTCTGCCAAGGACACCACCTTTAGGTGTTTGTTATTTGGCCGCTGTACTGCTACAAAAAGGCCATCAAGTTAAACTTCTGGATATGCGATTTCCAAAATACAATTTAAATTATTTTGAAGAATTTTTGAAAAAATATAAGCCGGAGTTAGTTGGGGCGAGTGCCACTACTTTTGACTTTCCAGGAGCAAAAACGGTTTTTGAAAAAGTAAAATCTTTTAATTCCGAAATATATACTGTCATTGGCGGCGCCCATGCCTCTTTAGTTGGAAAAGATATTATAAAGTTACCGGAAATTGATTTTGTCATCAGAGGAGAAGGAGAAGAAACGTTACCAAAGCTGATAGAGGCTTTAAAAAATAAAAAGTCCTTTTCAAAAATAAACGGAATTATTTATAAAGATAAAAATAAAAAAGTTATTGATCTTTCTGCTCAAAAAAAACTTATCCAAAATCTTGATAGATTACCTTTTCCCAGATATGATTTACTTCCGCTTGAAGAATATAAAGCTAAAGGGAATTTGAATTTCCCTATTCTTTCTTCCCGGGGCTGCCCTTATAATTGCATCTTTTGTGCCAGCCGTGAAGTCCATGGGCGGCTTTACCGCAAAAGAAGCGCCATAAATGTAGTTGAAGAAATTGAACACGATTATCGCCATTATAATGCGCGACAATTTACTGTTTTAGATGACAATTTTACTTTTGATAAAAAAAGGGTGATTCAAATTTGCCAGGAAATTATCAAAAGAAAACTGGATATTTCCTGGGAATGCAGCCAAGGTATTAGGGCTGATGGGGTTGATGAAGAAGTGTTTACTTGGATGAAAAAAAGCGGCTGCAAATTAGTCGCCATTGGTGTAGAATCCGCAGACCCAAAAGTCCTTAAAACCATTAATAAAGGCGAATCACTTTCTACCATTGCTAATGCCATTAAAGCAGCCAAGAAAGCAGGCTTAATTGTAAAAGCTTTTTTTATTGTTGGTTCTCCTGGAGACAGCCACAAATCTGTAGAAAAATCAGTCCACTTTTTTCAAACTTCTGGAATAGACATTCCCAGAGTTGGCAATATGATTGCTTATCCTTATACCCCAATCTGGGATTGGATAGAAAAGAATGGACGCTTTCTTAACAATAACCTTGATTACCTTTCGTCTAAAGGCGAACACGATGAAGGCGCCCAATTTGAAACAGATGATTTTCCAATTGAAGAAAAACTTTCGGCCTTTAATTGGGCTTCAGTTGAAGCGGAGAAATGGACAATTAGATATAAGTTAATTTCTATGTTTGGAGAAAAGTTAGGAATTATTTTATTTAATTTTTTGAAACACGATTTAGCGAGAAGTTTACTCAAGCAATTATACCGAATGAAGTTAATTAAAGTAGTCGACTAAAAAAAATTACTTCCGATAAAAATCAAGCACCAGTTTAACCCCTTTAATAACATCTTCAACGTCTTTCTCTGTCAGCTTTGCTGAAAGCGGCAAACAAAAAACCCGATCAGAAACATATTCCGTTACCGGAAAATCACCTCGATGGAGGCCATATTTTTTTTTGATAATAAGTATGAAGGTGAACTGG
>JAMCYY010000077.1 GCA_023473205.1 Patescibacteria group bacterium | reverse complement strand
GGCAAAAAAAATGGTTGAAGGAAACCTTTGATAATTGATTACCGGAAGGAAGTAAAGAGAATTAAATCAGATTAAAATCATTTTGTCGGAAAGCCACGGATGTTGATCCGACAAAATACAACTTTGGAAAGTTTTTGAAAGAAAGCCATAGGGACGTACCATCTGGTACATCCCATAGGTTTTCTTTCATGAAGCGGACATGGCGAAATTGGTAGACGCGCAGGCATGAGGGGCCTGTGGCCTAAAAACCTTGGAGGTTCGAGTCCTCTTGTCCGCACCAAGCTTAGCTTGGTGTAAACACCAAAAATATTTGGTAAAATTTTAAGGATCAAACACCTTTGTTTGACTAGGGGGTCAAAAGGGTTTACCTTTTAAATTTCCGTAGAAATTTAAAGGGCCACTTAGCTCAGTTGGTAGAGCGCTTCGTTTACATCGAAGATGTCGGGGGTCCGAATCCCTCAGTGGCCACATTTCAATACAAACAAAAAAATTTGTTTACATTAGTAGCTTAATAATTTATAATTTAGACATATAAACAAAGGCTAAACATGAAGATCTATATTGGAACAAAGAACGAAAAAAAGATTCAACTTGCAAGAGAGATATTTGCTTCTTTAGATTCTACAATTGAAGTTATTGGTTGCAGTGCTAAATCTGAAGTTTCTGATACTCCTTGGGATGAAGATACCTTTAAAGGTGCAAGAAACAGAAGCAAAAATTCCCTAAATAATCCTGATGCAGATTTTGGCTTAGGTTTAGAAACTGGACTAACTGAAAGATATGGCAAAATTTACGAGGAAACTTGGTGTTGGACTAGGGGGTCAAAAGGTAATGAGTCTTGGGGATATTCAAGTGGAAATGTAATTTCAGAAAATATTCAAAAGAGAGTAATTGAAAATAAAGAGTTAAACACTAAAAGTTTAGAAGTATTTGATAATTCTTCAAACTCCTGGGTTCTTTATTCAGGAAATTTAGAGCTAAGAAACACCTGTCTTTCCAATGCCATAAAACTCTCAGCCATTCAAGCTAAAGTTAAAGGGTAAAAACAAAATTCTTCCAAGTTTTTGCAAATATTTGACAAAAGTGTAACAATTAAAATATGGCAAAAAAATTTTCTTCACAAAAGCCGCGCTCATCTTCAAAAAGAACAAAAGCCTTGAATAAATTATTATTCTTCATTTTTATTGTTTTTGGAATAATTAGTATTTTAAATATTTTTTGGGAAAAATATTAGGTCATTCTCGGCTTCAATAAATAAAAACCAGTCAATTAATTTTCAAAAGGAAAATAATTCTGCCAAAAATTTAAAGGTTTCCTTTCTTAAATCTCAGAATCTAAGCATGGTTACCGTGGGAACAGCTTTAGTTTTTGTTCCAATAACTAAAATGGAATTAGGTTATGGCTCTCCAATGTACAAATTTTTATTTTATGGTCTTGAACTGTCAGAAGAACAACATGCAAATTTTTTAAAGTTTGCCCACCCCTATGAAGCATTTCCAGCAAGTCTTCCTGCAATAAACGAGTCGCCTGTCTGGTTAGCCTCTTCTAACGGTGAAGAAATACGCTTCACCAAGGAAGGTTATTTATGTCTAACACCCATTAATTATGGTCCAACTCTTTGTGCTGATGACAGCACTGGTGCTTGCTTATATCCCAACTTTAAGGGAATTAAATGTGCTTATATCAATAATCCAAATGAAAACAATTTTCAAAAAGTATCACAATTTATTCAAAAGTCCTTAAAGGAGGCTAAGGTAAATTGTAACGACCAGTGTCTTATTAAAGAGATGGGGGAAAACCAAGTTAGAATTAATGAATTTGCCAGAACAATTGTTTATTTTGAAGATCTAGTTTCACAAGATAGTGATAAGTATTCTAATTTAGTTAAACAAGAGGCGGAAAAATCATTAAATTATTTCCAAAAAACTGGCTGGAAGGCAAGCAAAAATGATATAACCAATAAGGAGAGGGGCTGGAGCCCAGGAGTTTTCTCAAGCATTCAAATTACTGCTTCCAATAATGACTTTAATTGTCTACATACAATAACCATATCAAACCAATGGGGCGCTGAGGCAACTGGTTCAGCTCAGAAGAGAGAGATGATTGAATGCTCAATTCAACCTTCAATGATTGAATAATTTATTTAGTGAAGAAAATTATTTATTTTGTAAAAGGACCTTTTGCAAATACTTGACCTTCAAGATCCGAACTTGTTTATCGAAAACACTTTGCAGTAGGGAGGTGTGAACGTGTAACACCTTCCAGGTGTAAACCTAAAAGAATATTGGAGGTGTGAAGCACTTTGACATGCTCAGTGTCCTGAGTTTATCGAAGGACTATAACACCTGGAAGGTGTAAAGCTAATCTTATTTTTCTTGTTCCAACTTGTAGATTTCTCTTTTGAGGTCATCAATCATCGCCCTCAGAACCATAACTTCAGAATGTTTTAACTCAGACAAAGCACTCTCATGGATTACCCCGCGGTAAGTTTTCATTTTAAAAGCCAGCTTTTCTTCATACTTAGCCAGCTGAGCTTTTAATTCTTTTATTTTCTCTTGTTTGTTTATCATAAGCTTTATTGGACAGCTAATTTTAACACAGTCATAACCATTCTATGTTATGATCAACAAGTGTTTGAAACAATTTTATATAAATTAGGTAAAACTTTTATTAAGGTTTATGCCGTATTTGCTTTCAAGGTTAAAGTAAAAATTGAAGGGAAACTGCCGGCAGGTCCGAAAATTTATGTCGCTAACCATCCAAGCACCACTGACCCTTTTTTATCAGTAATTCTTATTAAAGAACAAGTAAGGATTTTAGTTAAAGGAATTATTTTTCAAATCCCATTTTTTGGGTTTTATTTAAAACATTCAGGTCATATTCCTGTTATTCCCAAACAAGGGGCTTTTGCTTTAGAAAAAGCTAAAGAAACCCTGCTGCGCGGACAGAGTTTAGTTATTTTTATTGAAGGCAAAATTAGTCCAGATAAAGGGCAATTTTCTAAACCAAAAACCGGCGCAGTTCGTTTAGCCCTGCAAACCGGCTTTCCTTTAATTCCCTTAGGCTTAGGACTGGAACAAGACAAAATTAAAGCCTTAAAATCAAAAATTAAAGAGATTGATGAGATTGGTAAATGGTATTTCAAAGGGAAATATACCATTACTTTTGGCAAGCCTATTTATGTCAAAGGGGATTGTGAAGACAGAAAAAATACCGTTCGCTTAACCAATTTAGTAATGAAAAAAGTAATCCATGCTGCCCAGGAAAGTCAAAAACAACTTCTTTTAGCTGTGTAATTTAAGGTGATAATGATTATTCAATCTGGTAACTTAAGGTGACAGTTAATTTAATTTCAGATGAACCGGTTTGGATTTCTGTTGCCGGAGCCCCGCCGCCAGCCGCATCACGGACTTTCATTGAACTTAACATTACTGCTGGAGGATTAATTCCACCTTCAGAGTAATTAATAATTTTGCCAAGTTTAAATCCCGCAATCTGTGCCGCATCTTGAGCTTTTTTCTTAGCTTCAGCCACGGCCATTTTTCTCGCTTCATCTTCTGCTTTTGTTTTATCTTCCACATCAAAAGAAATTCCTCCAATTTGGTTTGCTCCATTTGTTGTTGAGGAATCAATAACCTCGTTAATTTTATCAATGTCACGGATTTTAATTTGTAAATTTGTATTGGCAGAAAAACCAGTAATTCTTTGCTTACCATTTGTCCAGTCAAAAGTTGGATTAATATTATAATTTGTAGTTTTAATATCTTCCTCATTAACACCTAAGGCTTTTAACCCTTCTGAAACCTTATTGATAACCGTATTAATTTGATTTTGGGTTTGTTTAACTGAAGTTCCACTGGCTTCAATGCCTACAGTGGCATAAGCAATATCCGGTTTAATCACAGATTTACCTTCACCGGAAACAACAAAGGTATCTGTTTTGGTAGTCGTTACGGAATTAATAAAAAAAGGAATTGGGCCAAATAATTTAGTGTAAAGGAAAAGTGAAGCAAAAAAGAAAACAATAATTATAAGCGGAGAGAATAGTTTTGATGAATTCTGCATGTATTTTTAATATACCAAAAAGGCACCCTGATAATCAAGATGCCTGTTTGGGGAAAAAAAGATTATCTCCGACCGCCTCTTCGAAAATCACTTCTTCCTCGATTATCAAATCCACCTGGTCTGCGATCCCTTCCTCCGGAAAATCCTCCTGGTCTTCTTTCCTCCATAGGTCTGGCTTCATTAACCACAATTTTCCTTCCCTCAAAATCCTTTCCGTTAAACATCTCAATCGCTTTATCAGCCTCTGCATCATTTTGAAATTCCACAAAACCAAAGCCTTTGCTTTGTCCTGAATATTTATCTGAAATAATGATCGCTGAGGAAACCGTACCTGCTTGAGAAAAAAGACTGTTTAATTGGGATTCGGAAACAGAATAGGGAAGGCCGCCGACATATAATTTTTTTGCCATTTTTTCACCTCCTTACCTAAAATATTTCATCTAGAAGTATCAAAGATTTTTTTTAAACGATCTTTTCAAGCGAACTAGAGGAAACTTGGCAGCAACATAATATTAGGTACATTATAACATGGAGTAAGTATGAAATTTATTTATGGTAAGAAAACCAAAAATTCAGCTAAAATTCAGGGAAGGAGGTATAATATGATGATAATTTTGATATATGTTTGGCAAAGCCAAACGATATAAATAGATATATCGCTCACGAAGTGAGCATATATCTCTTAAATATCGTTCGCGACAGCGAACATGTATCAATCAAATATCTCGAGCAAAGCGAGTATATCTTTTAATCATATGAGAATCCTTGTTATTGAAGATGAACACCGGATTGCCAATTCAATTAAAAAAGGTCTGGAACAAGAGCGTTATGCTGTTGATGTTGCCTATAGCGGGGACAAGGGCTTTGATTTAGCTTCGACTGAGGAATATGACTTAATTATTTTAGACTTAATGCTTCCCCAAATGGATGGCCTGAAAATTTGCCAGGAATTACGTTTAAAAAATATCCATACCCCAATTTTAATCTTGACTGCAAAAAGCCAAGTCCAAGACAAAGTTGAAGGCTTAAATTCAGGGGCAGATGATTATTTAACTAAGCCATTTTCTTTTGAAGAATTGGTTGCCAGGATAAGAGCTTTAGTGAGAAGGCCAAAAAACAGCCTTGATTCACTGCTTGTTGTTGCTGATTTAAAACTGGATACCATAAATTTTTTTACCCAAAGAAGCGGCCAGGAAATCAAATTGTCCAGTAAAGAATTTTCTTTACTTGAATATTTAATGCGCCATGGTAATCAAATCTTAACCAAAGAACAAATCATTGCCCATGTTTGGAATTATGAAGCTGATATTTTGCCTAATACTGTTGAGGTGTATATCCGTAATTTGCGCCGTAAAATTGACCTGCCTTTCAAAAACAAAAAACCTTTAATCCAAACAATTAGAGGCTTTGGATACAAAATAGGTTTAGGTTAAAAAGATATGTTTCAAAATGCCCGCTTTAAACTAACTGCCTGGTATTTGCTGATTATTATGCTGATCAGTCTTTCCTTCAGCCTAGTAATCTTCAATTTCCAAAGTAATGAAATTAAAAGATTTGCCCGTGCCCAGAGATTGCGCATTGAGAGGGGATTGCGTGAAAGTGATTTTTTTCCTCCCAATGTACTTCCTCCAGGAAATTTTCCTCAATTTTCTTTAGTGGAAGAAGAATTAGTGGCTGAGGCAGAACACCGGCTTTTATTAAATTTAATTGTCCTAAATGGTGGAATTTTAATTGCTGCCGGGGGATTGGGTTATTTTCTGGCTGGAAGGACACTAAAACCAATAAAAATTATGCTTGAAGAGCAGAAACAATTCATTACTGATTCTTCCCATGAATTACGAACCCCCTTAACTTCTCTCAAAAGTTCTCTGGAAGTAAATTTACGTGACCAAAAGCTGACACTTAAAGAGGCTAAAAGAGTTATTAAAGAAAGTATTGAAGATGTTGATAAATTACAGCTTTTGTCAGATAAACTTCTGGAACTTTCACAATATGAAAAAACAGATTGTATGTTTAATTTTCAAAATCTTTCCCTGTCAGAAATTATCAAAGATGCCATTACCAGGGTTGAGCCATTGGCAAAACAAAAAAATGAAAAAATAATCAACCTTGCCAGTGACCTGAAAATTGAAGCAGACCGTGTAGCTTTTATTAACCTCTTGGTTATTTTGCTTGATAATGCCATTAAATACAGCCCGCCGAACAAAACAATTGAAATTACTTCCAGAAAAAATGACGGTCAGCTTTTGCTCTCAATTGAAGATCGTGGTATGGGGATTGAAGAAAAAAATCTGCCCCATATCTTTGATCGTTTTTACCGGGCTGATGTTGCCCGTTCAAAAGAGAATGTTCATGGCTATGGTCTTGGGTTATCAATTGCTCAAAAAATTATCACCAATCATCATGGTTCTATCACAGTAAAAAGCAAGGTTAATCAGGGAAGTACTTTTACTATAGCATTGCCTTTGCAACAAAGTGCCCGCCTTCCAAAGACTTCGTTCTTCAGCAAATTTTCAGGTTTGGTTTTTAAAATATAAAAAAAATATAGGACAATACAATTATGAAAAAAATTACCGACTTTTTTAACACGATTAAAAAAATGCCTTTGGTTTTAAAGATCATCCTTGTGGTCTTGGTCGTTGTTCTTGCTTGGCTTTTATATAAGAAATTTAAAAGTCAGGGTAAAAGTCAGCCTCAATACCAAACTGCTCAAGCTGAAAAAGGAACGCTGGTGACCTCTATCTCCGCTTCCGGAGTAATTTCGTCGGGAAGTAGTACTACCATTTCCACTAAAGCCTCCGGGATTATAAAAAAAGTTTATGTTAAAAACGGCCAAACTGTCACGAAAGGACAAAAAATTGCTGAGCTAACCCTTGATGATGACGCTCAAGCCAGGCAAACCATTGCCTGGGCAAGCTATATTAGCGCGGTTAATGATGAAAAAACCGCTCAGGCAGAAAAATTAAATACTGATATCCAAATGTGGAAAGCCCGCCAGGCAATTTTTGATGCCCTCGATGATGTTGATTATAAAAATGGCCATGCAACCAATCCTGATACTAAAAAAGACTATACCGATTCGGAAAAAATGATTATCGATAAAACCGTTGATTATGCGAAAAAAAGTTTTGAAGCTGCAGAAACTGCCTACAAAAATTCTGATGCCGCTATAAGCAAAGCTCAGGCCCAAGTTACTTCTGCCTGGCAAAGTTATCTACAATCTTCAGGGACAATTACCGCTCCGTCTGCAGGCGTGATTAGTAACTTTACCTTATCTCCTGGAGTTACCATCAATGCTTCCACCTCAACTGCCAATGCCACTACCACCATTACAGCTCAGACCATTGGCTCAGTTATTAATCCTAATGCCCAATTTCAAGCCACGGTTAATTTAACCGAGCTTGATGTCATTAAAGTTAAACCGGAGCAAAAAGTTGTTTTAACCTTAGATGCTTTTCCTGATAAAACTTTTTCCGGCAAAGTCCTTTCTGTTGACACTAACGGACAAACCAGTTCCGGGGTAACCAATTATCCAACCACGATAATATTTGATCCCACTGAAATAAATATTTATCCCAAGATGGCAGTTACTGCAAAAATTATCACTAACGTTACTGATAATGTGATCATTGTTCCTTCAACTGCGATCCAAACTGCCAATAACCAGTCAAGCGTCAGAATTATGAAAGAGGGGAAGGTTTCCTCTGTGAGCGTTGAAACAGGTGAAAGCAATGATACGCAAACCGCAATTCTTTCCGGTATTAATGAAGGTGACACCATTGTCACCAGTGTAATTAACCAA
>JAMCYY010000109.1 GCA_023473205.1 Patescibacteria group bacterium | reverse complement strand
TTGCTCGATGAAGAAAACAATCAGTTGAAAACACGCGGAAGAGCAACTGGGGTAAGCGCATTTGCCGACAGTCATGAGCCAATAGTCATTAAATTAAATGGGGTAAAATTAAATGAAGTGACACCGTACCTTGGATAATTGATTCGTATGAATGAGCCTCTAATCTTAAGCATTGATACTTCTTGTGATGAAACCTCAGCCGCGCTCAGCGCGGGCCGAAGGGTTTTATCCAATGTGATTTCTTCCCAAATAAGTATCCACCAAAAATACGGCGGGGTTTTTCCGGCTTTGGCCAAAAGAGCACATGAGGAGAAAATAGATTGTGTGGTGAGAGAAGCTTTAAAAAGGGGATGTGGGTGGGAGGTGGGAAATGAGTCGGGAAATGAGGATGAGAAGTGGGGAAAATCATCCTCATCCTCACCTCTCATCCCCGACTCACAACTCACTTCTCACCCTCAAATAATTGCAGTCACCTATGGTCCTGGATTAGCCATTGCTTTGGAGGTTGGAATTAAGAAAGCAAAAGAATTAGTACAGCGCGGACTAAAGTCCGCTACTACGAGACTACCGCTTATTGCAGTTAATCACTTAGAAGGCCATCTTTATTCTTGTCTTGCTCAAAACAAAAATGGCAAACCAGAAAGAGAAATTACCTTCCCAGCAATAGGTTTAATTGTTTCTGGCGGTCACACTGAACTAGTGCTAATGAAAAATCATGGGGAATATCAGGTTTTAGGCGCAACTTTGGATGATGCTTGCGGCGAAGCCCTGGATAAAGCCGCCAAAATTTTACATTTAGGCTACCCCGGCGGACCGATCATTGAAAGACTGGCAGAAAACGTTAACCGCAAACAGCAAACAGCTAACTGCCAATACTTTTTGACTCCACCTTTAAAAGAAAAAAACAATCTAAATTTCTCTTATTCTGGCTTAAAGACACAATTTCTTTACCTGACCCAAAAAATGACTGAGGAAGAATTAGGAAAAAACTTAACTGTCTTAGCCAAGACTTTTCAAGAAGCCGCTTTTGAACAAGTACTTCGTAAGACCTCGCAAGCTATCGAAGTATATCAGCCAAAAACTTTACTTTGCGGCGGCGGGGTCATTGCTAACCATTATTTGCGTCAGCTGCTCAGAAAACTCGCCAAACAAAATCATCTACCTATCTTTTTTCCTGCCAATAAAAAGCTAATCACTGACAACGCGGCCATGATCGGCATTGCCGCTTGGTACAAATACCAAAGGAATGAGTTCGTGGAAGACCTGGACCTTTTGGACAGAAAACCAAGGCTTAGTCTGTAATTTTGGTTTAATTTTGCACTTGAAATTAGGGAAATTCTTACTTTATACTGGTAATGCATGACTGAATTATCGGAAGACGAATCCCGGCCGCCCAGCCCTCCTTTAATAACCAGAAGACAGTTCCTCATCGGCGCAGGCGCAGTTGGCGCTACTGTGGCTGTTGCACGAATCTGCGCCGCCACCTCGCCCCAATCTGATCAAAGGCAAGAAGGAAGGAGACCGACTCGGCCAGCCAACCGCAAAAAAATCGAGCCCACCCCTACCGAAGTTCCAAAAATCTCGCAGGAAATAAACGGTGTGACCGTTTATTTTAAGAATGGCAAACCAGTTGAATATGTAATAGACGATCAAGTTTTCCCAATAGATGCAGAAATGCTAAGAAAAAGCGAAGAGAAAAGCCGAAATAGCGGACAGGTGGAAGCTGTCTGTCTGATTAATAAACCAATCAAAGACCAAGTTGATCCCGAAAAAGCAAAACTGTTATTAAAAGAGCCGCCACCCGACACTTTAAGCACTGAAGAATTAACAAGCAGAGGCATTGAAATTGCTTACGGCCAAGGACTGCAAACCACTTTTGGTATCCGCAAGTCAGCTTTTGCCCCCGGCCACGTGCTTGAAAATTTTAAGGAAAACAGCGGATTAAAGCTGAGGATTATTTTTATAGCCGCATCAGGACTGCATCCAGCATCCTTAGCGGCTTCGGGCATACCGGAGATGGAAGCTCTTAGCGCCTTTTACACAAAGGATATTGAAAGCATATGGAATGAAAGTCCTGAATTAAAAAAGGAAATGTTGGCAAGCGTACAAACGTTGATCCCTGAGATTGAATCTATGACTCAGGATGTGGCAAGTTTTAGAAAAAATCTAATCGAAGAAAATCAAAAGACACTAGAATGGGCTTATGCAAAAAAGGCTGCAGGTAATACCGACCCGGAAATTGAAAAAAAGATTCTTCAGTACAAAGCCCGCGGTCTTTTGTTTCAAGAAACAACCAACGCCCAATTAGCTTCAATATTATCAATTTTTAGTCCCGAGGATGGGGTTTTTGTCAATCCAACAGCTTGTTCAAAATACTTCCCTGGAAGAAGTAACGAAAGTACTATTCTTGTTTGGGCAGGGGAAACTTTTTTCTTTCAAGGCGTCTGTCTTGCGGTTGATCCTCAAGGCAAGTATACAGTTAACGAACTTGCGTGGGGATTGTCTCCGAACGAAGAAGAAAAGCTACAGGCAAACCAAACACATCCGAAAATTAGTGAGATAGAAACTACTTATGAGAATTCCAAAGGTTATCTCATTCGCAGCGATTCTCCGGGAATTACCTTAAGGCATGAACTCTTTGAACTGTATTTATGGCTAAACAGGCTCGCCAGTCCGGTTGATTCAACCTTACAAAATCAGGTAGATTCCAAGGTATTGCAAAGCTTTAAAGAGTCAGAAGCGAATATGGCCAATGGCGACAACTCCGATTATTGCTTTGTCTTTAAAGTGCCTGAAGGTTATATTCTCACCCAAAACCAGAATAATGGCTTAATCACTAAACCTTACTTTGCAGTGACGGAGTCATCACCAATAAAAATCTAATCACTGACAACGCGGCCATGATCGGCATTGCCGCTTTTTATAAATACCAAAGAAAAGAATTTGTTGAAAATATTGAAGAACTTGACCGCGTCCCAAGACTAAGTTTATAAAAGAACACTTTGATACTTTTACAATATAGAATCTAAGACAATTTTGGGGAGTTTTTGCATGCACCAAGCATGCAAAAACTCCCCACTTTTCTTTTTTCTAAGGTTAAAATAAACCGGTTTTAAAAAAAAGCGTGAGCTAAAGCCCACTATTACGTATAGTAAACCTAAAGATTGGAATATTATCAATCAAGAGTTAAAATTGAAAGGATGACCGAAGGAAATATAGGAAAACTTACCCGAAGAGAATTACTCAAGCTTGGCGCGGCCGCAACTGGTAGCACTTTAGCCGCCACGGTAGGCATTGCTAATAAAAATTCTGGCCAAGAAATTGCTGCCACAACCACTCCTAAGAGAGAAAAATTAACCAAAAAAAAAGTCAATGGCGTCATTTTTACTTTTCAAAATGGCCGACCGATTGCCGCCGAAGGTGAAACTAGCGTTAAATTTGATCATCGAGAAGTCATTTTAGCCCAAAAAGAAGCTTTGGATCAAAAAGAACTGCAAATTATTGGTTTAGTTAAAGGAAAAACACTCCCTGCCAAAGTCGAAGACACTTTGCTAAATCCGCCTAACTTAACGCCGGAAAAATTAATCAAAGGAGGCGTGGAAATTGTTTCCGGCCTGGGAGTCAAAGATCGCCTATTCTTTTTAGAAGAGGCCGAACCTTTGAAAGATTTTAGCCAGGAAGGCCGACACTTAAGAATCATTCTCATTGGCGGCCACCGCCTGACTCCCTATACTTTAGCTACCAGCCAAATCCCGGGTTTAGAAAAATTCATTCAAGCCCAATTCGGCAACTTTACTCCGTTTGACCAGAAAAAAAAATATTTTCAGCCTGACCTTGAAGCCAGAAAAACAATTTATGCTCTCAGAGCCAGCGGTGGACTTTCCACTCAAGAATTTGCCAATCGGTTGATCGACGCCAAAGCCAGAGCCATGATTGAGGAGACTATGACCGATTACGAGATAGCCACGACTATTCCTTTTGACAAAGGCGCGGCTGGCTATTTTGTTAATCCTGATTTAAATGAAAAATGGTTCGGTAGGCCAAATGAAGCCACGATTTTTGTGGCCGCTGGAGAAACTTTCTCTTTTCAGGGCGCGGCTTTAGTGGCTACCCCTCAAGGCCGATTTTTAATTCAGGAAGTCAGCTGGGGCATTACCCAAAGCAGCCGTCCAAAGCCAAGATCTGTCCAGTCCTTTGACTCGCCTGGTTTCATTTTAGGTCATGAATTTGCTGAATATTTTCTCTGGCAAACAAACAAGACAGAACAAAAAGATAAAGAACAAATTGCTGATGAAATGGCTAAAAAATTTTCCCCATTCATTGTCTGGCAAACTCCTGAGGGCTATATTTTGAATTAAAAAAAGATCGGCGTCGACTAAAGTCGACTACTACGATGTTTTCTTCCAGACAAAATAACAACTTCTTCTGCTTTAACCAACTCACGGCCAAAAAAACAAATAAGCTTTCGGGCAATTTCTCTCACTTCAGCCGGTTCATGTTCCGGCGACAAACATAAAATATTATTCCGATATTCCTTAAACCGATAGCCTGCAATTGTCTGTCTGGAGACAGGCACTGATTTTATCCAAAAAAAGCCATCTCCTGTCGGATACAAACAAGCTCCAACCCTTATTTCTTTGTTTTCATCTAACTC
This sequence comes from Patescibacteria group bacterium, assembly GCA_023473205.1. Classification (GTDB taxonomy): domain Bacteria; phylum Patescibacteriota; class Microgenomatia; order UM-FILTER-40-11; family UM-FILTER-40-11; genus JAMCYY01. The sequence continues at coordinate 3,224 of JAMCYY010000109.1, read as the reverse complement.
TTTAATGCCATAAATTACATCCTCACCTTTCGCAATTCTTAACTGCCGAGTATCTACCAATCGCTTACCCCAAAAGTCATAAACAGCGTCACGGGCACGGACAATTCCTTCAATCTCTGTATTTTCTTCCGTAGATAAGGTTATGCGCAAGCGCGGGTTAACACATAAGCGGCCAGTCTCTCTTGCCAGTTGACAATTATAGTCTATAGCACCAACATAAATCCTTGGAGTCAAAGCCCCCCAATCAACATCAGGGACAAAAGTAACCTTTTCCTCACTCCTCTCTTTCCAAAGAGCTTTGTAAATAACAGGCTTTGGCTTAAAAGGATTTTGGACACAAAATGCCCACTCTTGGCAAAAAGGATCTTCAAGAAGATGATAACCAACCCCAGAAATCTTAACTTCACCAGGTTTAGGTATCAAAGAAGAACAAGGTAAACCAAAATTTAGACAGTATCTAACAGAGTTAAAAGTGACTGTTTGTAATAAACCTAAAACAACAATATCCCAATTTCTTAAATAAAGTGAAGACTCACTCTGAGGGGCAAACAACCAAACAGGCTTCCCATTCTTAGGGGCCAAAATTTGACAATTAATACTACTTTGATCACGAATCTCTATGGGTCTAGCCACTCGAGAATTATAGGGTCTTTACACAAAAATTGCCAGAAGTAATTTTTCTTGTTGGAAATTAGAAATTAGGAATTAGGAATTAGAAATTGTATTGTATCTCGCCTTCCTGATCAGTTCTTCGGATTTTAACCCGGGACTTTTTTAAAAGGTCTAAAGCCTCGGCAGAAGGATGGCCATAGGAATTTTTACCAACTGAGATGATGGCTTCTTTGGGTTTAATCTTTTGCAAAAATTCCTCACTCATCCCTGTTTTTGAACCATGATGAGGAAATTTTAGTATGTCTATTGGCATCAAACTGTTCTCTTTTATCACATCATCTTGGATCTCGCTGTCCCCGTCACCCATGAGAAGTACTTGATAATTTTTCGCTTGCAAAAGAAAAATTAAAGAAAATTGATTAAGGTGAGTATTCGTTGTTTTTGCACCCAAAACATTCCCGCTTCCTAACTCCCACTTCTCACCCTTACCCGACACTCTCTCCGCCACCCATTGCTTTTCCGGCCATAACGCCTGCAGCTGGATCTCTCCGACTTTAATTTTCTCACCCGTATAAATGTTGATAATTTTTAAGTTTTGGCTTGCGGAAGCATTATTTATCTGCTTTTTAATGACTGTCAACAGTGCTTGATAAGTGCCAGAATCACTGCCTTCCGGCCCGGAAACAAAAGTTTTGACCTGGTATTTCTTAAAAACTGAGATCAAACCAGTTAAGTGATCAGCCTCAGGATGAGTTAAAGCAACAACCTCAATTGTCTTGTCAAAAAATGGCACATTCCGACTCAAACAATCTAAAACGAGATCATTAGGACCGCCATCAATTAAAATTTGGCTAAAGCCTTGAGTAATTAAAACCGCATCTCCCTGGCCAACATTGCAAAAAATTAAATGCAGTTTTTGGTCAGGGAAAGAAAAAATCGAGAGCCAAACCAAAGAGACACCTAAGCCTAACATAGCCAGGAGATACTTAAAGGTAAACCTTGATTTAAGAATCGTAAACATGATTTTCGCGGATTTCTGACGGATTTACACGGATAGCCCATGTTAGTCAAATCCGCGAAAATCCGCTAACTATCAGTGAGAATCTTTGCCAAATTTAATCCAGTATACCAACAAGATATAGAAAAAAAACGGTAAAAATCCAATTAACTTTCGGAATTGAAACTTGTAGTATTTTTATCTTAGCAAAAAGATTAACTGTCTGCTCAAGGTAAAAAAGTAATGGATAAAGCATCAGCAAGCCAATTTTGGCTAAGGGCAAAAAAATGGTTCCTAAAACCCCAAGCACCAGGCCAGCCCCTAAAATATAGGGTATAACCCAAAGGATGAGTAAATTAACTAAAGGTGAGGCTAAATTAAACTGGCCAAAGCTTGTAACCAACAGCGGTAAAGTTGAAAACTCAGCGGCTAAAGTCATCGATAAAGCTTCATTTCTAAAAATTCTCCGCCAACCTTTATGCCTGCCCCATTTTTCAATTTTTGGCTGTAAAAAAACTAAGCCCGCAGTTGCAGAAAATGAAAGCTGGAAACTTAAATCAAAAAGCCAAGATGGATTTAATAAAAGCATTATGGCGACGGTTAGTAAAAGAAATTTTTTAGCGCTTTCTTCCCGTCCGGATATCTGGCTCAAAATCCCCAAAGAAAGCATCACGCAAGCACGCAGAATTGGCAAGTTTAATCCTGTCACAATACTATATAACCAGATCAGACTAACTACAAAGAGTGTCGCGATTTTCCGTGAGAAAATGAGCAATAAAAAACCTAAAACAGCGGTACTGAAAAAGGACACATTAGAGCCAGAAGCCACCATCAAATGTAAAATACCTACTTCTTTTAGTTTTTGCCAAAAATCTTCGGGGATTAATGTCTTATCCCCTAAAACAATCCCGGCGATCAGCCCATCCAAAGGCGAAGGCAATGATTTTTCAAAAACCTCACGCATCCTTTGGCGTAAACCAATGGCCATCTTCATAATCCCACTTCCCCCCGTGATACCCGTGGTACTCGTGATACCCGTGGTACCCATATCAATAAGGTACTTAGAAGATGTTAAAGGAAAATTAAAAGACAAAGGAGGCGCTTGAACTTTGACCTTACCAGTAATTTCTAACCTGTCACCATAGCTATATTCCGGATAACGATTCACCCAAACCTCAAATTGGCCAATAATTAGTTTTTGCCTACTATTATAATAAAAAGGCTCTTGGCTCAAGCTGCCAATCACCCGCACCAGCTGGCCATCTTTTAAATTAAAGTCATCCCTTAGAAAAAGGCAACGGAGGGAAAAAAGAAAGAGGAAAAAAACAACAGGCAAAAATTTTTTAATTTTTAATTTTAATACTTCGATTCCACTCAGTATTAACCCTGAGTTTATCGAATGGGTTAAATTTATAATCACTTAAATTTGCATTAAAGTGTAAATTTTTAAAAATTTGATATTGTTTACACTTTAACGTAAGTTACAGTGATTAAAAATTTCAAATTAATATACTGTCACCTTGTCTTTAATCGCTTCCCAGACATTTTTTTTGATAATTTTTTTGTCCAAAAGCTCTTCGGGTTTTTGATATGGACGACCAGCAATAATATTTTT
>JAMCYY010000010.1 GCA_023473205.1 Patescibacteria group bacterium | reverse complement strand
ATCGTGGCATTGCAATAGTCAGATTTTAATTGTGATGGTACGGTTGACCGCCAAGACTTGGGTTATTGGATTAATGGATTCGCAAGATAAATAACCATTGTTTCATTGCTCAATTGTTGGAAAAATCAGTATAATAAAAATGAAGCAATGTAACAATGAATCAATGAAACGTTTTATTTTACCTTTATCACTATCCTTATTGGCGCTAGCTTTATTATTGTGCCAAACAAATGACGCAAAAATAATCGTTACTCTCAATAAAGAAGTAAATGCCGCGGTTAACCCTGGCTGGAGTTGCAGTCCCGAAAGTGATCCAAGAGACGGAGCCGGTTCAGCGATAATTACAAAAATTACTACATCCCGCGGAACAGTTGACAATCCCCAAACAGCAGAAATTTTTGTCGGTGAAACCGCTACTTTGAAAATTGATTTCACTGTTGGTTCACAAGGAATTGCTCCCAATGGAGCAATTTTATTGTTTATTCCTAAAGATTTCTCTTTAACGGCCGACCTCTTAAAAAATAACTCTTCTGAAGTAGAAATTTCTTTAACTGACAGAATTACTAATCCTAGTCAAAGTTTAAATAATTATCAGTGTCAAGAAACCCACTCTTGTATTCGAACAGGAGAAGGCTTTTATAATCCGGGTAATTTGAGAGCTGGACTAGTTAGAATCGGAGTTCCAAATGAAGGCTTGGCTCCAGGCCGAGTTATCAGAATCAATGGTAATATCACTAACACCTTTTTTTATTCACCTTTTATTCTTGCCCAATACGAAAATGTTAAAGGAGTAGATCAATCTTATAAATTCCTTATTGCTGTTGACGGCACCGGCGACAGCATTGGGAGCTTTATTAATCAATTTCCCAGTTTAAAAGTTCTTCCTCAGACAGCAAGTTATCTAGAAGCAGTTTTACCGTCCAAAGGAGTCAAGGATCAAAGTCTTAAATTAATCATCAAAGCGCGCGACTTGTATGGTAATTTAGCCATTTCTTATCGCGGCACAGTCAAGATTACTAATTCTTCCTCGTTGCCAATCGATGGATTACCGGCAAGTTACACCTTTACCGAAGCCGACGGCGGTTTAAAAACCTTTAATCTGACTCCTAGAGCCTCCGGAACTCTTACCCTTGCAGTTCAGGATTCTACCGGCAGCGTTACTGCTGCAGAAAGCAATCCTTTAAAAATTGAAGACAATCTCTCGCTAAAACCTTATTGGGGGGAATTTCATGTTCATTCTCTTCAATCGGATGGAGTTTTCTCACTTTATAAACTTTATGATACAGCCAAACGAACCGTTTCCTTAGATTTTGCCGCGGCTTCGGATCACTCTCATTGGTTAACTGACAGCGAATGGTCAACCATAAAAAACGTCAATTCTCTTTTTAATCAACCCGGAGAATTTTTAACTCTTACCGGCTACGAAATGAGTTTTGGCGTTTTTACCGGCGGTGATATTAACCTTTATTTTGAAAACGATAATAGTCCTGTCTTCTATCCCAAAAACCGGCATTTCTATACTGCCGATGGCGTCAACCCCTGCGAAAATCGCGGCCCACAAACAACTTCGGCTTTAATCGGTTTAAATAACGCCCAGGAATTATTTACCGGCCAAAATTTGACTAAACTCACACAAAGTCAGGCAATTGCCATTCCTCATCACGTTAGCTGGGCAAGCGGCGGCAGTACCTGGCAATGGCCGGTGGAAGGAACTGCTCGTTTAAATTATTTTAACTCTGAGTTAGAAAAATTAGTGGAAATTTATTCTGAACAAGGAAGTGGTGAATATTTTAATAACCCTTTGAGACATGGACAAGAAGCCGGTCAAACCTCAACTGTCAATCTCCGAGACGACCGCTATTTTGAACCACCAATTTCCGCTGACATCGATCCTAATTTTAGTAATCGTTTTGACTGCCAATTTCCAAGTCCAGGGTGCCTTACCCCCACCAATATTTTTAATGTCCAAACAGCTTTAGCTAAAGGCTACCGATTAGGTTTCACAGGTGGTTCGGATGACCATTTTTATACCTTTCCAGGAGGAACAAAAAAAGCCTCTAAATCTGCTAATAGTGCCTCTTCTCAGGCAATTTGTAATTCTTCCCTTTGTTATCGAGGAGGATTAACCGCAGTTTATCTCCCCAATTTAACCAAAGAAAGTCTTTTTTCTGCTTTTAGACAAAGGCATACTTACGCCACTACCGGCGAAAGGATCTTACTGGAATTTTCCGCGGAAAGCAATCAAAAACAGTATCTTTTAGGTGATGAAATCCAAGCCAGTATCTCTCCTAAGTTTAACATTAATATCGTGGGGACGAAACGTTTAATTAACGTCGAAATTGTTAAGGGTGCTACCGGCAATTATGATCCTAAATCCCCTTTCCCGGTTGTTTATGACGCCGCCTCCAAAGGAAAAATAAATGATAAAAAAAGTGAATTTACCTGGGAAGATCCTGACTTTAACCGTTCCGCTTTTTATTATCTTCGAGTCACTCAGATTTCTTCTGATCCACAAAATCCCGGCCGTCCGGATATGGCTTGGGCTTCACCAATTTGGGTAGATTATATTCAACCACCAACCATTGCCCCGCCAACTTGTTCTATTAAGATAAACAATAGTAATTCTTGCACTTCCGATCCTAACCAATTAGTCAATCTTCAACTTAACTCTCAAGATGCATCACAAATGAAAATTTGGAATGACGGCCAAACTGAAGGAGAATGGCAAAATTATAATTCCCAAATTGACAATTGGAAAATAAATGGTTGGTCTAATTCAAAAGTTTGGGTCAGATTTAAAAATGCAGCCGGTATCTCTGACTATTGCAATGCCACGATTATTTACCCTTGTTCCCCAGCCGAACCGGACTCACCTTCATCTTGTCCCTGCCCTTCAGGCGTACCCAACAAACTTTCCGGCAATGCTGATTGCAACTCAAGTATTGACCGGGCTGACTTAAATTATTGGATCAATCAATTTGTTAGTGGTAAAATTTTACAAGGAAGTTCAGCTGATTTTAACTGCGACGGCAAAGTTGACAGACAGGATCTGGGTTATTGGATTAATGGCTTTGCGAGGTAAAAAAATATTCTGTCGTAATAGCGGACTTCAGTCCGCGCCAAAAAACGAGCGTCGACTAAAGTCGACTACTACGAAGAAAATAATTCAATGAAAAAATATATTTTCTTACTCTTACTCTTGTTTGCCCTGAGCAAAGTCGAAGGGCTCTTCCTCCCAAAGCCTGTTTTGGGGGCCAGTATTTATGAAAATTATCCTCAACTGCGTTTTGGCGCCAGTTTTAATTCTCAATTAACCCTAAGTAATGGCCAAAAAGTCCAGGCACAGGATTATCTGCCATGGAAAAATTTAGGCGTTACCTGGTATATGGACTGGAGTTATACCGGCGGAGCCAGGGATGGATTGGATTATGTTGCGCTAGTCGGCGCTTACAGTAGCGGCGCTTATACTGCTGCTAAATGTAACACTCTAAAGCAAACTATTACCGCCCATCCGGAAAGATATCAACCCGAACATGTTGTTTTTGCCGTGGGTAATGAAATTATGTACCAACCTCAATCTTGTCCTTTTACTCCGGAAACCTATCCGGCGCAATACAAAGCTTGGTACGACTGTGTTAAAAGTATTAATCCCAACTACCGGGTTTCTCCGGGAGCAATTGTCGGAACAAAAGAGTACTTTAAACAATTTGGCAAAAGAAATGAGGAACTTTACCGGCAAATGCTGACCAATTACCGCAACAAATACGGCATTAACATGCCAATTGATGTTTTTGTCACTCATACCTATCTTCTAGGCTGGACAAATGAAGCTGATGTTAACTTTTTCAAAGAAGAAGTTAAAGCCCAAAGAAAATTAATGAAAGACTTTGGCTGGCAAGATAAAGAAATGTGGATCTCAGAATATACCGTCTTAAGTCCGTCCGATGAAGTAACAATGAAAAGATTTATGGAAGGAACCATTAATTATATTATGAGCAATGAACAAATCAATACTAATTTAGGCAATCCCAATGACGGCAACCGGATGGTGCAAAGATTTGCCTGGTTTATTTTAACTGATGTTGTTTCCGGTTATCGGCATACCCTGCTGGCTGATCTTGATACCGCCGCAATCACGCCTTTGGGTAGCAAATATCAAAGTTTAGTGCAAAAATATGGTCTTGGTTTACCAACCCCCTCTTCAACATCATCTTGTTCTTGTCCTTCAGGCATCCCCAGCAAACTTTCCGGCAATGCCAATTGCGATAGTGTGGTTGACCGGGCTGACTTGAATTATTGGCTTAACCAGTTTGTTAGCGGGGTAGTTCAGTCGCAATATTCAGCCGATTTTAACTGTGATAGCAAAGTTGACCGCCAGGATCTGGGTTACTGGATTAATGGATTCACGAGATAAAAGGAAGGTGGTTCGTAATATACGAAGAAAATAATTCAATGAAAAAATATTTTATCTTACTCTTAGTTTTTTTCCTCCTAGCCAAACCAGTCTTTGCTCAAGTTTCAGATTATACTGTTGAAAGCTTTAAAAGTGATCTGGAAGTAAAACAGAACATGACTCTGGCGGTCACGGAAATTATTGAGGTTAATTTTGAAGCGGCAAAACATGGCATCTTCCGCATTATTCCCATTATTTATACTAACAAAGGCCAAACCATTAAAGCTGATTTAAAGCTCATTTCCGTCACTGACAGCCAAGGCGTCAATCTTCCGGCAACTGTTTCGCGTTATAAACAAAGCTTAGAAATTAAAATTGGCGACCCAAATAAAACCATTATTGGCAGACAAACATATGTTTTAAGTTATGAGGTCAAAGATGTCGTCCTAAGTTATCCTGATCATGAAGAAGTTTATTGGAATGTTACCGGCAGTGAATGGGACACGGTGATTAAGTTTGCCGAAGCAACACTCACTTCCGCCTTTGCCCCCATTACCCAAGTTGATTGCTTTGCCAGCCAGGCTAAAGCTCAGGCAAAAGACTGCACCGCGGAAAGCTCATCCTCTTCCGCCACTTTCACTGCCACCACTCCCCTTACCTGGGGCAATGATTTCACCATTGTGACGGCTCTTGATAAAAATAATTCTTTAATCCACCCCAATCTCTTACAAAAAATAGATAAAAAAATTAAAGATAATTGGGGCTACGGCCTGGCCTTACTTCCTTTGACCATTATTTTCCTTGCTTGGTTTAAAAAAGGCCGTGATTTAAAGTATCTTACCGATAATGTCTATATCAGACCCTTCGACTCCGCTCAGGGGAAACCAATTGTTACCGCTCCGCTTTTGACAAGAGAACATTTACCCCTGGTTTACTCACCCATCAAAGGTTTAACCCCGGCCGAAGTTGGAACAATTATTGATGAAAAAGTGGATACCAAAGATGTTGTTGCCGAAATTGTGGAATTATCCAGACTGGGCTTTTTAGAAATTAAAAAAGTCAGCACTAATAAATTTCTGCATACCGATACTGATTATTTATTTATTAAAAAAGACAAAGACACCGCCAGTTTAAAAGGATATCAGACTTATCTTTTGGACAAACTTTTTAATTCCGGCCTTGATTTGGAAAACGCGAGTAAATTTTTGAAAAATGACCAATCAGACTTGGCCAAAAAAATTGTCAAAAAAGCCCTGACCACACCTGTAACAGCCACTTCTTTAGAAAAATTAAAATATCACTTTTACCGCCATTTAGAAGGCTTTAAAAATGAGCTTTTTAATAACTTGTCCGGTGAAATTTTTGTTGACAATCCCCAAAAAGTTAAAACTGCCTGGGGCGCGATTGCGGCTTTAATTTTTGTTCCGTCTGCCTGGGGAGTCTTTATGTTCTTTGGCCAAACACAAAACTTTTTTCCAGTAGCATTTTTGCTTTTGACCATTCTTCCCATCGCCTTATTAATTAAAAACCTACCGCGGCGGACGGCCTGGGGACATTCTTTGTACCGCCAGATTGTTGGTTTAAAATATTATGTTACTGAAGGCAAATGGCGTGAAGAAATCGCCGAAAAAAATCTTTTTTTGGAAGAAATTTTGCCGCTTGCCATCAGCTTAGGCGTGGTCAATCAACTGGCTAAAGATATGAATGCTTTAGGCTTAAAGCCGCCAACATATTTAGAAGGTTTTACCGCCGCTAATTTTGCCAGTGAACTCTCAGGCTTTTCCCGGGAAACCACCAGTGCTTTAGCCACTTCTCCAGCCAACTCCTCATGGAGCGGCAGTTCCAGCTGGTCCGGAGGATCAGGCTTTTCCGGCGGCTCTTCCGGCGGCGGGTTTGGCGGCGGCGGGGGCGGAAGCTGGTAGAAAATTATTCTAATTAACCTAATTATTCTAAAAAAATTTAAAATTGTTTAGGTTAATTAGGATAATTTGACATTAGAATAATTTCTATCTGTTCTCATACAACACTTTTTCCCTCACCGGCGTAAACAAAAACACTTTTATTTCCTGATAGCGTTCAGTGCTTGAATCATAATTATAACAAACAGACAATAAAAAATATTTTTGTTTTGGCAAAAAGGGATATTTTTCATAAATTTTATCCATAATTATCTTGACATCTGACTTGAAAACATCTTTTGGCAAATTAATTGTCAGCACATAATTCATTTTTACCCGGCCTTTTTCCGTTACTAAATCAATTTTCGGCAGCTCATCATCCAAGAGAAACTGACCAGGCAGTTTCTTTACTTGGCCGTCTTCTTCTTTATATCCTCCTGAATGAATACTTCCCATACTTGGCCCGGGATTAGCTAAATTGTAACCGGACCAAACAATTTTGTTCCTTCCAAAATAGCCGCTTTCCGGCGGATCGATTGCTGTCAGTAAAAAAGAATTGCCCTTAAAAGTCTCGCCTTCCAAAACAATCTTGTCTCCTTTTTGAACTGAAGGAATTTCAGTTAAAAACTCTTCCCTAACTTTTTCCTCACCCGTCACCGGCAATGATCCAATAGCAATTTCCGGAATAGCAATTGGTTCTTCCTTGAAAGAATTTTCTGGTAAAGGAGGAAAAGAATTTTGAAAACAAATTGGCGGCGGAGTTTCTATGTTTGCCGGAGCAACTTGCATCGCTGGTGTATTCCTCAAAAAAGAAAAAGCAAACTCTCTATCCTTTAAACTTTTAAATGAAAACAAGCCGGCAAAAAGAAGCAAGGCCGGAAGAGCCAGGGGTATAATTTTTTTAAAAATATTACCGGAAACTTCCTGGGGCAAAGACAAAAACTTCCCTAAGCCTTTTGTTTTAAGCCTTTGTTCGGCAAAAGCAGCTTCTTTAGTTAAGGCGGTATTTAATTCCGGCAAGAAAGCCTCCCAATCAAGACAAGAGAGCCGAAAGCCGATTGTTGACTCAAATACTTTTCTTGAGCCATCGGCCTGGTTGGAATTTTTGGCTGAAGCCAAAACTTTTCTGGTTTGATAATCAATTTTGCCTAAAAGGCTGCGGGCTAAAAGCTTTTGCTCAGCTGTTTGGCTAATCTCTAAAAAGTCTTTGGCTTGTTTGCGTAAAAAAGAAATTTCGACGGGTAAAATTATTTCCTTACCCGCCACGGCTTCAAAAATTTCCTCGGCTAAATTTTTATCTTCTTTAGTCAAAATCTTCTGGCCTGTTTTACTGTTAACAGTTGTTTTTATTTCTCTTCCAGACTCAGCCAATTTATTTAAAGCCTCCTCCCAAAGGTTTTCTTCAGGCATGGGCAAAAGCCTTTCGCGGACTAAAGGCCGCTTTACCTCGGGCAAATGAGATTGAAATAAATTTCCCCGACAGATGTTTTCTCGGCTGGGAACTGGGCGTTCTCTTGGCTGCTCTTGATAAACTTCAGGATTTAACATTCTTCCCTCCTTTCTTCAATAACAATAACCTTGGTTAAAAGCTCAGCAAATTTCTCTTCGATTGCCTGGGAAAACTCTTGCCCGAAACCTGGAATTTTTTCGCAGGCAAAGTCAATGGCATCTTCTTCACCGGAA
>JAMCYY010000002.1 GCA_023473205.1 Patescibacteria group bacterium | reverse complement strand
AAGCCGGATCCAATCGCGGTATTGGCCATTTAAACAAAGACCTCCAGAAAGCAAACCGCAATCTGAGGCTTTAAAAGGATTATTATAAGTAACATTAATTGTCTTTGTTACTGTACCATCAGCCGCTAACTCAAATTTTTCTTCAATCTTTTGATTAATAAAAAGATTTGACTTCGCTCCGGCAAAGTTTGTATCAACCAAAAGTTGATAATCCCCGTCATAGTTTCTCACTCTTCCGGCTAAATTAAAGGCCTCAACGGCTTTTTGCGATTTTTCGTCAAAAAGATAAAACAGGACATGCTTTTCCTGGATGGCAGTTAAGCCAACATTAAAAAGTTCTGCCATCTTTGATTTTGGGCTATTAAAGGCATTAGCTAAAATTGAATGCATTAACGGTCCAATAACTGCTTTTCTCGCTGTTTTCATCGTACTTACTGGCTTATCAGCAATCTCTTCCAGCCGATAAACGACTTGCGGACAATCACATCTTTTATCATTTTCAGCGGAAAAATTTCCCCACTCAGGAACCCCTATTGAACCTAAAACCTTCAAAAGTCCAACTAAGAGCTTAGTATCAACACCAATAACACCGTCAACTTTTTGGGCAATCGGAAGTTGTTTATAATATCCCATAAATTCTTGCATTGAAACGGCAAAGTCCGGGGAAAGATTCATATCACGTAAATAGTAATATGGAACGTCTTTGTGGAATTTTTTAATTGGATCAGGTGCCGGTAACTTTTTATTAAAAGCATTGTCTAAAGAATAGATATCTTCTGAAAGGACAGGCGTAATTTTACCTTTATCAACTTTTAAGATTCCATAAGCAGTCATAAAGCCGCCGGTTGGCCGAAGTTCGGCGTCATTTTGGAAAAGGACAAAATAAAATTTTGGGCTATTCACTCCCATTAAATCAGGCAAAACTTCAATAAAAGGTTTAGCATCCGTAATTAAAGATGAAGCTTGATCTAAGGTACTGATTCCTAAAGATAAATTTTGCCGAATTTTAAAGCCCTTTAGCTCTTCAGGATAACGGTTGGGATCAATTTGGTCCATTTCTTTTCTGGCGGTTTCTAACTCAAAGCCAATTTTATCAAGCTGCGGCCTGATTTTATCAAGAGTAGTGACCATGAAAGTAACTCTATCCAAAGTTGTCTTACCGCTTCCGGATGAATTTTTATCTCCTCCTAAACCAAGAATATCAGCATAAGGAGAAATTGCCTCAACCACTAAATTTCCCGCTTTTAAGCCAGACATCCCTGCCGTAATCGCATGATTAGCATCATTATAATAATTTTTAACTATTGGTAAACTGCCCAAAAGACGATAATTCCCAACTTTTTGTTGCAAACGGCCCAAATCACTTTCTAAATCTTTTGTTGACGCTTTAATTTTCTCTAAATTTTGTTCCTTAACTGCCAGCTTAAGACTATTCGCATCCCTTTCAAGAGGGTCTTTCTCCACTAAGAGTGATTTAACGGAAAGGTAAGCAAAACCAGTACCCGCGGCTAAAAGCAAAATAATTATGCCCAAGCCCCCCAAAAAAACTAATAATTTACGGCTTTTATGAACAGAGGTAATCTCTTTATCTTCATTTTCTATTGAGATTTTTTCTATTGTTTCCATTAAACTGCTCCTTTCCCGGTAATCATTGCTAAGGGACTTCTAATAATAATTAGCATATCATAAAAGAGTGACTTTTTTCCAGCATAGGCGGCATCCATTTCAATCCTTTTATCAAAATTTATTTCACTTCTGCCGGAGACTTGCCATTGGCCGGTAACCCCGGGTTTTACTTTTAAAACCTCTTTAACCATATCCTGAGTATGGGGATATTTTTCCTGTTGTTCCTTAAGTTCAAAAGGGTAATACGGTCTTGGTCCAACCAAACTCATATCACCCCACAAAACGTTAAAAAGCTGGGGAATTTCGTCAATTGAATGTTTCCGGATAAATTTGCCCACTTTGGTTACCCGCGGGTCATTATGCAACTTATAACTTGATTTTTTATATTCCTCCAATAATTTTGCAAATTTGGGATCGGTATGCAAAAGGTTATGGGCATTAGGAATCATAGAACGAAATTTAAAAAAGCGGAATTCTTTACCATCTTTCCCCATTCTTTTCGGTGTATCAGCTAAAACCGGACCGGGTGATTCAATTTCTATCGCCACGGCGGTAACCACCATCACTGGAGAAAAAACAATAATTCCCAAACATGCCCCAAAAATGTCCATCAGCCTTTTTGCAGTATCATAAAACATTTTACAGACGCTCCTTTTCGCCTTTTTCCTTAAGCAGATTAACAATCTTTTTAACATCTTGGGCTTTTTCTTTAGCGCAAACTAAAATCGCATCTTCTGTTTCAATGATAACTAAATTCGAAACACCCACGGTGGCCACTAAACGTTTTTCCGCTTCAATTAAACAATTACTTGTCTCCACCCCCAAATGCTCTCCACCATTACCAAAAACTTGAAAAACATTGCCTTCCTTATCTTTTTCTTTTAAATCATAAGTCACTTTCCAATCACCGATATCATTCCAAAAAAAGGTTGCTGGAACTAAAAACAAATTATCAGCTTTTTCGGAAATTCCATTATCGATGGAAATATTTTCTGCCGCTTCATAAACTTCATTAAAAATTTTTTCTTCATCTTCTTTACCAATCGACGTAAAAACTGCTTCTAATTTTTTAAAAACTTCAGGAAGATATCTTGCATAAGCAGCCCAAATTGTCTGGACATTCCAAACATAAAGGTTAGCGTTCCAAAAATATTCCCCTGATTCAAAAAAAATTTTTGCGGTTTCATAGTCAGGTTTTTCTTTAAAGCTTTCTACCTGGTAAAGTTCCTCCCGACAATCAGCAATTTTGTTGGAAGTCTTGAGATACCCATAGCCGGTATGAGGAAAAGTAGGCTTTATTCCCACGGCCACTAAACATTTCTTTTGGCTCGCTGCTTCTACCGCCCAAAGCATTTGTTCAACAAAAATGTCTTCATTGCCAACCACCTGGTCCGAAGGTAAATTAACAATTATTGCTTCTGGATCAATTCTTTTAATATAAGCCACACCCATACCCATAGCTAGAGCTGTATTTCTGCCAATTGGTTCAGCAATAATATTTCGTGGGGGAATTGTCTGCCCTTGTTCTAAGACTTCATCAACATAATCTTTAGTTGTCACCACAAAAATTTTTTCATTTGAAGTCAATAAACGCGCCCGTTTAACTGTTTGGGAAAAAATTGTACCCTCACCAAAAAAATTAGTTAAAAACTGCTTAGGAGTTTTTTGGCGCGAACGGGGCCAAAGACGCGTACCGCCTCCGCCGCACAAAATCAAAACGTAGAGATGGTCTTTAGATGATCCTGCCATTCTTTATCAACAATTTTTTTAAAATTAATTATAAATTTTTCTTGACTAAATTTTTCTGCCTGTCTCCGGCAATCCTCTGGTCTAATCCTTTCCTCCCCACCTCCCTCAAATCCCCTCAAAGCCCTCACCAAATCTTCGACTTTTTGCTCTCTGAAAAAAATGCCAGTTTTTCCTTCAATTATTGTTTCTAACGCCCCACCGCCAGCAAAAGCGATTACTGGCTTTCCGCAAGCTTGGGCCTCTAAAGGAACCAAACCAAAATCCTCTTCCTGAGGAAAAATTAATGCTTCGCAATTCTGATAGTAAGCTAAAAGCTCTTTATCTGTCAACAGCCCCAAAAATTCAATGTTATTTTTTGCTTTTTTCCTTAACGACTGCATCTCTCTGCCAACTCCCACAATCTTTAGATTCCATCCTAATTTGTTAAAAACCTCAATCACCAAATCTACTTTTTTATAACTTACTAACCTCGACACCACCAAAAAAAAATTCGAATTTTGAACTTTAATTTTGAACTTTTCATTTTGAACTTTGAACTTATCTAAATCCACAGGAGGATACAAAACCTCGCTCGCTTTTCCGTAGTATCTCTTTATCCTCTCTTGAACCGCCAACGAGATAGCGAGATAACGATCAACTCTCTTTGCCGCCACTAAATCCCATTTCCTTAAGTATCCAGTTAGAGGCTTCAGAAGTAACCTAACTAACTTACTTCCAAAATATTCCTCATAACCGCTCCAAAGGTACCTTGTTGGCGTTAAACAATAACAAAGATGTAAAGTTTTGGGTTTAGTAATAATTCCTTTAGCTGCTTCACTGGAAACCGAAATCACCACATCATACTCATCAAAATCAAAACCTTCAAAAGCTAAAGGCATTAAGGGGGCATAAAATTCATGGTTTTTTTTAGCCCAAGGAAACTTTTGTAAAAATGAAGGAATAATTTTGAAGTCTTTTGCCCAAGAAGCGGTTTGGGAACAATAAACCGAGGTATACAAAGGGGCTTCGGGCCAAATTTCATGAAGGGATTGCATCACTCTTTCGGCTCCTCCCCATTTATTCACCCGGTCATAAACAAAGGCAATTTTCATTTTTCCCCTCTTATCCTTATTTTCCATATTTTCCTTATTACCATCCAAAAGGTTTTTCTTTCTTAAAATCAGGATTCAAACACTCAGCCACTCCTCCAAACTCCTGGACCCAACCGTTTTTGAACTCCAAATCCCTTATCACCCCCAAAACCTGATCATATTCTTCTCTTATCAGTAGCCGGTTAATTTCCGGATATTCACTGGCTTTATAAGTCGGATTATACTGGCTCATTAAACTTAAATTGACGTTGTCCGAAACAGAACGGATAAATTCTAAACACTTTTTCGTGTTTTCCAAGTAACCAGGAAGAACCAAATGCCTAACAATCAAGCCTTTTCTGGCAATATTATTCTCATCAATTAATAAGTCTCCGACTTGGCTCTGCATTTCTAAAATTGCTTCTTGGGCAATTTTAGGATAACCAGGAGCATTTGAGTACTTGACGGCTAAATCTTCAAAAGCATATTTGAAGTCAGGTAAATAAATATCAACAATACCTTCACTTCCTAATTGCTTTAAGGATTTCACTGTTTCGTAGGCATTTGTATTCCAAATAATGGGAATTTTTAAGCCTTTTTCTTTTGCCGACTTAATCACCTTACGCAATCGGGCTGACCAGACAACTGGAGAAACTAAATTAATGTTGTGGCAGCCATTATTTTGTAAAGACAGCATTATCTGCAAAAGCTCTTCTGCCGTGACTTTTTTACAGGCAATCCCCTCTTGGGAAATCTGCCAGTTTTGGCAATATACACACTTTAAATTACAACGGCAAAAAAAGATTGTTCCAGAATCTTTGTTCCCTGACAGTGCTGGTTCTTCTCCGGGATGCGGACCATACCAAGAAATTTCAAATGAATTCATCTTGGAGTTAACTGGTTATAAACAGAAAGAGTTTCCGAAGCCATTTTCTGCCAAGAATATTTTTTTACTTGCGCTAGTCCCTTGACCGTCTCTCCCTTCTTCCCCTTATCTTTTATTACTTCTTTTATCTTTCTCCCCATCTCTTCCGAATCTTTTGGATCAAAATATTCCGCTGCCTCACCATAAATTTCTCTAAAAACAGGAATATCAGAAGCCAAAACAGGAGTCCCTTGCGCCATTGCTTCAAGGCCAGGTAAACCAAAACCTTCAGATAAACTGGGAAAAACAAAAGCTTCAGCTTCTTGATAAAGACTACCCAATTCTTCATTAGGGACAAAGCCCACCAAATTAACCAAGTCTTCTGCCCCCATTTCTTTGATTTTCCTTTGGAGCCTTTCCCAAAAAACGCTCCTTGCACAAACAATGACAAGCTGTAGTCTGTAGTCTGTAGTCTGTAGTCCTTTCACCGCTTCCACCAGTTTTTCCACATTTTTATGCGGATAAACACTGCCCACATATAAAACATAAGGCTTCCGAATTTTATATTTTCCCCAAATATTTTCTTTACTTTTGATACCTTTGATACTTTTATCCACACCTTCATACGTTACCACCACTTTTTCTTCAGGTAATCTATATTCCGTAAGGAGTTCATCTTTTACTGCCTGACTAGGAGTAAAAATTTTCGCTGCGTTATTAACAGCTGACCGAAAGACAAGTTTATAACCCCAATACTTGAGCCAATATAATGCCGGTGACCTGGTAGTTGTAGACATCCCCGTGGAAGTATGTTTAATTAAATCATGAATTGTAACCACATATTTGCCAAAATAAAAAACCGGTAAATTAAAAGCAGGGAAATGCATTAAATCCAAATTTTTTTTAGATAAAATGAAAGGGAAAAGAAGCTGCTCTTTTAACGAATAATGGTTAATGTTAACAAATATAATTTTACATTTTGGATTTTCATTTTGAATTTTGATTTTTGCATTTTGATTTTCTTCATTAAAAAACAAAACATACTCATTAACCTGATCCTGCCCCATCAACTCTTTGACTAAATTCATCACATATCGCCCAATACCAGCATATTTAAGACCATACATCCGACAATCGATTCCAATCTTCATAAAAATTTAGCGTAACTTATTTTGTAATAATTTTATTTGGGTAAAAAGCCAAATTCCACCCAAAACCACTTCCCTGACGATCCAGGGGTATTCATTTTTGTAATGGGTATCATAAAAAGTTTTCATGCTATCAAAAAAGTAACTAATGGTTTTTTCCCTGATCTTTTTGGCTGCTTCAGTGATTTTTCCCTGGACTTTTTTCGCTCTTCCAGATTGCTTTTTGATATGAATTATTTTCGCAATCGGGACAAACATTACCTTCCAGCCAGTTTTTTTAATCCTTAAGGAAAGGTCAATATCTTCCGCATACATAAAATATCTTTCATCAAAAGAACCAATTTTATCCAAAATTTCCTTGCGGACTAAATAAAAAGCGCCGGTGGGAGTATCAATCTCATGAGTTTCATTTTGATTAAGATGTCCTAGGTGGTAACCAGAAAAAAGTCGGGAGTGAGGAAATAATTTTTCTAATCCCAAAAAATAAGTAAAAGACCGCCAGGGAGTAGGAAAGCCGCGGTGGGAAGCAGGATCTAAGGTTCCGTCAAGGAATTCCACCCGGCAAGTAGCAAGACCAACTTCAGGATTTTCATCCAGATACTTAACCATTTTTTCCAAGGTTTGTGGAAAAACAATGGTATCTGAATTTAAAAAAAGAATATATCTCCCTTTTGCTTCTTTAAGACCAACATTATTCCCCGCCGCAAACCCTAAGTTTTCTTTGTTTTTTATTAATTTTATTCTTATCTTATCCTTCTTATCATCCTGGACCTTCTTTTCCTTCTCTAAAAACTCTTTCTCAATCATCTCAATACTCCCGTCCTCTGAGGCATTATCCACCACGATTATTTCAATTTTGTCTACTGTCTTCTGTCTACTGTAGACTGTAGACTTAATAACGCTTTCCAAGCATTGCTTTAGTAAATCTTTAGTATTGAAATTCAAAATAATGATCGATATATCAGGCCTTTCCATTTGCTACCTCCCGGTAAATTTTATCCAAAATTTGGGCAATGCTTTGATAACTGTATTTTTCTTCAACTAATTTCCTGGCTGAAAAAACGAGCTCCTGATATTTCTTTTTTGAATGAATTAAAGAGACAATTTTATTCGCCATTTCCTGGTAACTTTTTGCAATTAAAACCTCTTTACCATCATTTGCATCAATCCCTTCAATCCCGACTTGTGAAGTTACCACCGGTACTCCCGCGGCCATGGCGGCTAAGATTTTAAGCCGCGTTCCACCTGGTCCTTCAAGGGGTGCCACAAAAACTGTTGCTCTTTTATAAGCATCAACAACACCATTAATATCAGAATTTTTTAAATCAATCACTTTTAAATCTTTTGTTTCTAAATTTCCGATTTTACCGGCAGCGCCCTGGCCAACAATCCAACAACGGGCTTGCGGTAATTTTTCTTTTACTAACGGAAAAACCTTAGTCGCCAGATTTTGTGCTGCCTCAATATTTTGCAACCAATCGAAATTCGCTTGAAAAAATATTGTCGGAACTTTCTCTGGTTTTCTTTTCAACCAAACTTCCATTAAATCTTCACCGGCCCCATTGGGGACCACTTCCACCTTTAATCCTTTTACCAAAGATTTCATCTTAACTTTATCCGCTTGG
>JAMCYY010000059.1 GCA_023473205.1 Patescibacteria group bacterium | reverse complement strand
TAACCCCTTTAATAACATCTTCAACGTCTTTCTCTGTCAGCTTTGCTGAAAGCGGCAAACAAAAAACCCGATCAGAAACATATTCCGTTACCGGAAAATCACCTCGATGGAGGCCATATTTTTTTTGATAATAAGTATGAAGGTGAACTGGAGTAAACCTGATTCTTGAACCGATATTTAGTTTTTCTAAAGCCTTCATAAATTCTGCCCGCGTACAATTAAGTTTTTCAAATTTTAAAAGGACCATATAAAGGTGACGAGCATGGCTGGAATCATCTTCACTGTATGGTAAAACAATTTCCTGAATCTCTTTAAAAGCTTCATTATACATTTCCCAATATTTTTCCCTTAATTTAAGGTTTTCTTTTACCCTTCTTAAAGAGTTTAATGCTAAGGCAGCGGAAAATTCACTCATGTCGTACTTGTAACCAGGGTAAACCGTGTCATAGGGTAAAAAGGCATCCCTTTGTTTAAAACCAAAATGGGCATAGCAAATTAACTTTTCATACAGTTTTTTGTTGTTGGTAGTAACAATTCCGCCAAGTCCGCCAGCAACATTTTTTGTGACATCAAAGGAAAAACAAGTCATATCAGAAATATTACCGATTTTTTTCTTTTTCCAAAAAGCTTCCACGGCATGAGCCGCGTCTTCAATTACATAAAGATGATGTTTCTTGGCAATTTTAATTATTTTGGTCATATCACAGGGACGACCAATGATATGAATGGGCATAATGGCTTTTGTTTTTGATGTGATGGCTCTTTCTATCCGGTTAGGATCCATATTGTAGCTGCCCATTTCAATATCCACAAAAACCGGTTTAGCGCCAACATATTCAATCACGTGAGTAGTTGCCGGAAAAGTATAAGGAGTAGTAATTATCTCGTCTCCTGGCCCAAGGCCTAAAACATCTAAAGCCAAATGTAAGGCAAAAGTACCAGAGCCGACAGGTACGGCGTATTTACAGCCAATATACCGACAAAATTCTTCTGCTAACTGTTTTGTTTTAGGACCATTAACCCACCAGCCGGAATGGAAAACCTCAATAATATCCTTAAGGTCATCTTCAACAATCTGCGGACTGCCAACAATCAGCTTATCTTTTCTTAAGGGTTTATCAGGGTTAAAAATTTTATTCATTATTGAGGTTTATTAATAATTTCCTGAAACACTTTCGTGTAATAGCGGCCGATGCCTTCAATAGAAAATTTATCTAAACAAAGTTTCCGGTTTGTTTTCGCAAATTTTTGTCTTAAGACAGAGGACGCAACTAATTGGTCAATATTTTTAGTCAGCTGCGCAACATTTTTGTCTGCAAAAACTAAACCATTAACCCCATCAGTCACCATGGTTTTAATACCAGCCAGACCAGTGGCGACAACTGGCTTGCCGCAGCTCATTGCTTCAAGAAGGGAAAGTGGCTGGTCATCCAAGTTACCGCTATGATCCCTGGTTGAAGTAGCCACAAAAATATCGGCCAGATTATAATATATAGGCGCTTTATCTCTTGGCGCATACCCCGGCATCCGTAAATTTTCAGTCATTTTTTGCGCCTTTGCTAAAGCTTCTAACTCTTTTCTCTGATCCCCGTCACCAATAAGGACATAAACTACATTTTTGTGTTTTTTGATAATACTCTTCATAGTTCTAATCAGATAAACAAAACCTTTTTTCTCAACTAACCTTCCCAAACCCATCACGACTAATTGTTTAGAATTAAGTGATAATTGTTTTTTTAACTCAGCCACTCCTTTATCTGAAGGCTTAAAAACCTGGGTATCCACTCCATATAAAGAAGCACTGCATTTCTTCGGATCAGCCCCAAGTTTAATTAAATCTTCAGCCCAATGAATACTGCCGCCGCCAATAACTTTCTTCGCGACTTTTGCCGCAAACAAGGCCATATATTTAAAAATGGGGTATTTACCGGCCACAAAAACATCAGAACCGCAAAGATTAATTTGCAGAGGAACGCCGGTCAGCAAAGAAACCCAAGCAGCAACAAATCCATTAGGCAAAATCCAATGGGCGGAAATAACTTCTATCTTTTCTCTTTTAACTAACCGCAGTAAAGCAATAAAACTAAAAAAATATAAAAGCGGGGCGAGAAAATAAGTGTTTGATTTTAACTTCATGTCATTTTGCAAACTTCGGGAATAGCCAAGGACATGAAATTTTTTGGGCCAAATATATTTATAGTTTTCAATATGATAACTCTGAAGAGAAGAGGGACGGTTAAATTTTTCGTCGTAAGCGGTTAGTAGAAAAACTTCATTACCAACCCTTTGCAGTCCTTCACAAAAGCCATGCATAAAAGCTGCTTCAGTATCTTCTTTAAATCTGGGAAAGACATGACTAAAAACGCAAATTCTCATTTCCTCTCTTTTCTGGCAGGAGAATTAATTAAAATTTTTTATGCTTTTTCATTCTATCCAAAAGCAAGATCAAAATCAATAGCTTGAAAACCTATTTTAGCTTATAGAATTATTTTAGCAAATGTTTATAATATGCTTATTAAGGAAAAAAATCAGATGAAACTAATTATTCAAATTCCCTGTTACAACGAAGAAAAAACTCTGCCGCTAGTTATTAATTCTATCCCGAAAAAAATTAAAGGGATTGATAAAATAGAAACTTTAATTATTGATGATGGGTCAAAAGATAAAACAATTGAAATTGCCAAAAAACTAAAAGTCGATTATATTGTTAAGCATCACGGTAATAAAGGTTTAGCCAGGGCTTTTGCCTCCGGCATTGAAGCTTGTTTAAAAAATGGCGCCGATATTATTGTTAATACTGACGGCGATAACCAATATCCCCAAGCAGAGATTGGCCGCTTAATCGAACCAATTTTGGAAGGCAAGGCGGAAATTGTGGTTGCTGACCGACAAACCGACAGGATTAAGGAGTTTTCACCGGTTAAAAAACTTTTCCAAAAAGTGGGCAGTTATTTAGTAAGGATTTTATCCGGTACGGAAATTCCGGATGCTCCTTCCGGATTTAGGGCTTACTCAAGAGAGGCGGCAATGCAGATGAATATTGTCACTGATTTTTCCTATGTTATTGAAACCATTATCCAGGCCGGTAAAAAAAGAATTCCCATTGCCTCTGTTCCTGTTAAAACTAACCCCAAAACACGGGACTCACGTCTTTTTAAAAATATTTTCCAGCACATTAAAAAGTCCGGAGCAACCATGGTTCGGGTTTTTGCCATGTATGAACCCCTAAAAAGTTTTTTTTATATTAGTCTTTTCTTTTTTACTGGTGGCTTTTTATTAATCTTAAGGTTCATTTACTTTTTGATCTTTATGCATAGTGGCAGCGGCCATTTGCAATCTTTAATTTTAGCGGCCATTTTAATTATCATTGGCTTTCAAGTTTTTTTAATGGGTATTTTAGCTGACGCTGTCGCAGCTAACCGCAAGCTTCAAGAAAAAATTCTCCTTAAAATGGTCAAAATCGAATTAGACGAAAAACAGGGATGATTGCACGTATCAGGCCAGAGACTTCTTATCTTAATATCTTAAAAAGTTTTTTTGCCAACGAAGATTACGAAATCAAACTCATTGACAAAATTAAAAAATATTTTGGTGTTAAAGAGGTTTTACTTGTTAGTTCTGCAAGAAGTGGTTTATACCTCCTCCTGAAAGCCTTATCACAAGAGCGTGTTTATTTACCGGCTTACACTTGTTGGGTTGTCCCGGAAGCGGCGAGGTTAGCAAAGAAAAAAATATTCTTTATTGACATTAATCTCCAGGACTACAACCTCAATGTCAATGAATTAAGAAAAAAAATTACTCCTGGTTCAATTATTATTGCTACTCATCAATTTGGGATTCCTTGTGACATTGAAAAAATTCTCATAATTGCTAAAGAAAAAAAATGTCTGGTTATTGAAGATAATGCCGCTGGATTTGGTTCTGAATATAAAGGTAAAAAAACCGGCAGTTTTGCACCTGCCTCAGTCATTAGCTTTGAAATTTCTAAAACTTTAACCTCTGGTAAAGGCGGAGCAATTCTATTTAATGACCTAAGGCTTTATAAAAAAGTTTCGAATCTTTATCCAAATGAAATTAAAAAAGTACCCCTACAAAAAACATTTAAACAGCTTATTTACCTTTTTACCTATAAATTAATGACCGAAAAAAGTTTGTTTCCTCTTACTCATATGCTCTTCTCAAGACTTAAAGGTTTTACCGGAGGAAGACAAGACTATCTTCAGGAAGCAACTGGTCAATACAGTGATAACCTTGACCGAAGATTAATTAAATTGGCCTACTTAAACTGGGAAAACATAAATTATGTTACTAATCGACGAAAAATTATTGCTAAAAGATACCATGAACTTCTTAATAAGACTACCAATATCTCTCTTCCCGTTTATGCAAGTTTTAAAGAACCAGTTCTAATGCGTTTTCCGATTAAGGTAAAAGAAAGGAAACAAGAATTCTATCAAAAATGTTGCCATCAAGGATTGGACCTTGCCTTCACTTTTTCTTACTCTTGCAGTAAAGCCGGAGGGTGTTACAACTCTGACAAAGCCGCCCAAGAAGTCCTTAACCTGCCAATTTATAGTCAACTGAGCGATAACGATATCCAAAAAATTGCAAAGATCATTAAAGATCTCAATTGAAATCTTAAGCTTAGCGTGTTAGTCTATTAAGCATAATGAAAAAGCTTATTTTGTCGTTCAAAAAAAAATTTACTTCTTTTTCCAAAGAATCTTACCTGCTGCTCATTCTTTTTTTTATTGCCCTTTTTCCCCGCCTTCAGGCATTTAAAACCTATTGTTATGCCCCACCAGGAATTGGTTCAGACGCGGGCATGATGGCCTTTGAAATTTCACAACAGTCTTTGATGCGCAATGCTGGTTATCCTGGTTTTGCCTTAATTGCCGGACTCTTGGATCAAGTTCTCCCTTTTTCAACGGATATCAATTTAAGTTTGATTTCCTTAGTTTCCGGTTTAGGCTGCATTTTTTTAATTTATCTACTGGCTAAATTGCTTTTTAAAAATAAAATTTTTGCTTTTATTTCTGCCTTTCTTTTAGCAACCACACCAGTCGCCATTTATATTAATTCCTCTCAAGAAATTTACTCAACGCAAGCCTTTTTCCTCCTTTTGTCGTTCTATCTTTTAATCAAAGCCATCCTCAATAAAAAAACTCTCCTTTATGCCGGAATGGTTTATGGCTTTACGATTGCTGTCCACCAAAGCAGTTTATTTGCTTTACCTTTTTTAATCATTTTTTTCTTTTGGCTAAATTTTTTTGAAAAAAAACATTTTTATTTAAAAAACAACCTCCTTTCTCTTTTAACCTGGGCAGGTGGAATAATTATTCCTCTTTTTTTGGTTTTTGGCTGGATGAAATTAGTTACCGGACTTGACTGGCCAAAATTTGTCAGCCAATTTTTTGGTGAATTTGCCTTCAAATTGCCTACTCCTATTCAAAAATTGGTCGGGATGGTGCCTGTTGAAATAAGTGAAGATAATTCCTACACACCATCCCTTTCTCCCATCCATCCCTGGAATTGGTATAAAGTTAGTTGGTTTGACCATCTTTGGCCGCGCTTTGAAATTTCCTTTGGTAGAGAGTTCTTTTGGCTTTATGCCTTAGCTTTTGTTGTTCTTTTGTTTTCTAAAAACCTTTTGGGGATCCTTTTCCTTATCCTTATTATTTCCTCCGCTTACTTAGAATTTAATCCCAGCCCGGCAGGAGATAATGGCCGTTTTTTTGTCATGATTGGCCCATCCCTTGTCCTAACAATTGGCTTCTTCCTCAATAAAACTAATGAATTACTCACTAAACGTTTTGGGAAAAAATTAAGTTGTCCATTTTTGGGTTTAACAATACTAATATGCCTTTATTTAGGATTCAAAGGTATCTCCTCTCCTTGGATCCATGAAAAAGCAATGGCGAGCTTATACCGGGCAAGAAAAATTTATTACACTTGGGTGGGAAAAACGGTTCCGGCAAAGTCCTATTTTATTGAAGACGACCACATGCCTCAAGACGGAGAATATTATTCTGGACTTAAAGTAATTTTTGATGATAGCGGAAATTTAGGGTTGATTGAAGGCGAAAATGAAAGACTTTTTAACGAAAAACGCTGGCAACTAACTAAAGTCATTGACCGTTTCCCCCCTGAACAATTCTTACCTTTACTGGAAGAAGGGGTTCCGGTATATTCTCAAAAGAGGTCAATCTTAGCCCGTAATTTAGAAAGTATTTCCTTTTCACTTAATCAAGAAAGAATCATTAACCTCTATCAAGATTGGTCCTCACCTGAAGCACAAAAATTTATCAAGCTTTTTAACTGTACTAATGATTCAGAAAGTAAAATATCTGTTAATTCAGATAAAAATTTAGTTATTTCCTTACTGGGTAAAAATGATGAAAAATACGAAAATGCTATCTGTGATATTAAAAATCTTAAGATTAAACCTGAACAAACTTCTTATTTTGAAATTCGTTACCGGATGGAAAATACGCCAGGGTCAAATTATTCTGAAAGTTACCCGGCCAGGACTTCCCTCTCGGTTAACCTTTATGAAAAAGGCAAAACAGACCGAGATTATCTTTTCAATACCGAGCTTCCCTATTCTCAAAAATGGCAAACCTTCAGGATAAACCTAAGGGAAGAATTTAAAACCGACGAAGTCGACGGACTTCGTTTACAAATGTCAAATTTCTGGGACCGCTATTTTGACGGCCAGACAAATTTAATTGTTGATTATATCAAATTCTCTACCAATGAACCTTGGTACAAAATTGTCGAAGTTGACCGTGAACCTTTAACAAATTTTCCCCTTTATCAAGTCATTGTTAATGATAATTTCATAAAAAACTTTCAGCTGGCTCACAAAATTGAATTGCTACCGGAAAACAATTACTTCTACGAAGACGACTTCACTGATTTTAATTGGCTTACTGATAGTTTTACTAACTTTGATATTCAAAGAATAGGCCAAAGTTTAGCTCCGAAGCGTCATCTTTCCCCTGCCTCAATTACTTACAACCTTGTTGCCAACCAACCATTAACTTCCCTTAACCTCTCAGGCAAGGTTTCTTTAGGTTATTATTCAAAGCCTAGTTATTTTAAAGTTTATGTTAAAAAAGGAAATGATCCATATCGCCTTGCCTATCAAATCTATTCTAAAAAAAGAGAGAACGAAGATATTGATGTAATGGTAGATCTGAGCCGCTACCTTAGCGGGGCAAAGGAAGTCTTTATCCGTTTTGATCTTTATTCTGATGGAATTTCTAAATACCGCAATCGGGGAGGAATTAATGCCCAATTAAAATCTTTTGAACTAAAGGCTGAAACACAATAAGATTAAACAAAGCCCCGGGTTTTTTCCATAATCTTTTCTAGTGCCACCCATTCCCAAAGCCCATAAAAAAAACGGTGCTTCCAACGAAAACGCGAGACAAAAGAGAAAAAATTATAAACTAAATTATAAGGAAAAGACTGAAATCTTTCCGGAATTTTGGGATTATCAGTATAAAAGGGAAAACGAGTCATCACTGAAAGCCGCTGCAATGTTTTTGCCTGATTTTCCGGTAGCCAAGTACATTTAACATCACGGTAAATTTTATAATCCTGCCACTGCTCTAAACTTTTTGGAGGAACAAAATGATATTTATCGACAACCAGATCAAAAAGCTTAGTCCCAGGATAAGGAGTATAGAAAAAAAGTCCGTTGGGCTCAATTCGAGGATTAATCTTCAAGAGTTCATCTATTAGGTTCATAGTATCTTTTAAATCACTTTCCGTTTCTGTGGGAACTCCACACATAAAACTGACTACTTGCGCCATATTAGTCTTAGCCATTTTTCTGGTTGCTTCTTTTATTTGCTCGAGCCTTACCCCTTTATCAATAACTTCATCTAAAACCCTTTGGTTCCCTGACTCTCCGCCAAAAGAAATCATCCGGCAGCCCGACTTTTCAATTAATTTTAAAAATTTATCATCATATCGGGAAAAGTAATCAAAACGGCAAAAACCTTCCCAAGTAACCTTAAACTTGCGGTCAATAAAACCTTGGCAAATTTCCTCCACCCGGTCTTTATGAACAAAAAAAATTATCCTCCCAGGT
>JAMCYY010000092.1 GCA_023473205.1 Patescibacteria group bacterium | reverse complement strand
TCCTTCTCGCACTCGCACTAAACTTCGCTGGTGTAAAGTTTGGGCAAGGTTATGCTGACTTTGCATCACTTTTCAGAGGGGCTTACACAATCTTGGGGATGATGCTGATAGGTTTAGGTCTGGCTAGTATTAGCAGTTATAAATTCGATTTCAAATTTTTGACTGTAGCTTTTCTTGCCAAGTTTATTGTCTGGCCAATTATGATACTTGTTATTATCTCGCTCGATAAAGCCTTCTTTGGTTTTTTCACCGAACAAATTCATAAAGTCATGCTACTTATGTCTGTAGTTCCCCTTGCTGCAAATACTGTTGCATATGCAACAGAGTTAGACGCACATCCAGACAAAGCATCATTTGCTGTACTCGTAAGTACGATCGTAGCTTTATTTTATATTCCCTTAATATCGATGTTGTTTTTATCATAACTATGGAATACCACGACACTGTAACAAAAATAATAAACCTATTAAAGACTAATGGGAGTTGGTTTGAAACATTTGAGCACGAACCAGTTAGAACTAGCGAAGAAGCCGCCAAAATTAGAACCGGATATACTTTGCAACAGGGAGCAAAAGCGATGATTGTAAGGGTGAAAAAATCTGAAACCGAAAAAAGGTTTGTAATGTTAGTGTTTCCTGCTCATTTACGTTTTGATAATGATAAAGTTAAATCGTTTTTTGGCGCAAAAGATATAAGATTTGCGACTGAACAGGAAGTATTAGATATTACTAATGGCGTTCAAGTTGGCGGGGTTCCACCCTTTGGTAATTTGTTTAACTTAGAAGTAGTTGCAGATCCTAAACTTTTTGAAAATGAAAAGATAGTTTTTAACGCAGGAGATAGACGGTTCTCGATTGCAATGAAGTCAGAAGACTATAAAACAATTGTAGCTCCTACAATAGAATCAATTGTAGTGGATTTCAAATAGCTTACAGCCTAGCGGAAGAAATCACTGATCGGAGATTTGAGGGCTTTGGCATTCTTCTGTATTGATTATTTGTTTAATATGTATAGGCCCCAGTTAAATTAGAGACATCTCTTTTTATAGTGTATCATTTAGTTTTGAAATGATACACCTAGTTCGCAGGGTTCTAAGGACGATAAGGGTCTCGACCTGTATGCTCAGCCAGTATATGCACCCCAAGAGACCGGGATGCTTAACATCTCCATAATTTTCGTTTTTTCCGCCGAAATTGAAATATTTTGTTAATAAAATATTAAAAGTTGCAGTCGTCGTAAAATACAATATAATCCTCTTATGGAAAGATTTGGATACGAACTGCCTCGCATTATCGCTTTTATTGGAACAAGCTCGGTTGGTAAAACTACCCTTTACGAATGGTGTCGAAAAAAAATAGCCGATTCAGGTTGTGCCGTCATTGACGAGGCAGCGACACGTTATTTCAGCACTCATACAATTCCAGAAAAGTTGAGATTTACTGAGGGAGTACAAAGGGAAATACAATCAATCGCAATCGGACTCGAATTAGCCTTAATGACAGTTGCACAAAGAAGGGGGCTGGAATTTGCCTTTTTAGACAGGTGTGCTTTATGCGCGCCCGTTTATGTCCGATCAACTGGAGATTTTGAAGGATCTGAAAGATTGTATGAATTTATGAAACCTCTTTTACAGATATATACTCGGCTTTATTTATTAGACCCTGAAGGGGTGGAGTTCAGACAAAATCAGATTAGAACAGAAGACAGAGCCACAAGAGACCGCATTCATAAAACTTACCTTGAATTTTTAAAAGAAAAAAAGCTTAAATACAAACTTCTTTCGGGAACAGAACAGCAAAGAAAAGAAGCTGTCCGCGAATACGTCCTTTACTTAGCGGATGGAGGAGTGGGAGACAATGTTTCGGGGTCTCCTGAAGTTGCCTTGAGGAATAAATACGCTAAAAGAGAAGGCGAAATCTTCAAGATGATGAATAGGGTGTTTCGGTTAATTCGTTCGAGAGAAAATATCGTGATACCCGGTTCAATTCAGGATCTTTTTATAAATTTACATTTAAGCAGTAGCGAATTTAGTGGTTGCTGCGAAGTTTTAGCTAGTATTTACAATACTGTAGAAGAAGAACAAGCGCTTCAAATTGTTTTCAAAAAATTTATGGGTGAGATACCATTGCAGAAATATTCACTAACTGAAGCAAAATCTAAATTCACAGAAAGATTCAAGTGGCAAACCAACGATGGGCTTACAACCCTCGATCTTCCGACTAAAATTGACGGACTCAATTTAAGATTAAGTTACACTGATAGCGGTGAAGTTCCCCGTCTGTCATTTATTTTAGAAGAATTTGTCTAAGATTCTTTAACATTTTTCATATTGAGAGCTAGTCCGAGAAAGACAGTTAGGTATTTTCTAGGATTACTTTCTGATCTCTACCATTCCTGTATCACAGTGAAGAAAGACTAATCTTCCTGGTGCTTTACATAAATCTTCGCCGATAATTTTTATCCAAAGTTTGTTGAGTTGTGCTCTCACGATTGGAGAATTTCTTGGGAGGTTGGCAATTAATCCTTCCCCAGACAAAGTTGCTTCCAAATTCCGGATATTTGATGAATAGTAATGTAGCTTAACTTTGTCTGGCCGTAGTCCTTTGGGAGCTGTTGTAAGACCTGAAATATGAGCTAGTGCGCCTGTTTTTCTTTGAGGCTCGTAAATAGTTATAGCCAGACAGGTAGCAACACTTTCTATAGTTATTCCACTCAACAAATTATGTACCTTAGGTGATCGTGGAAACCATCAATTGTCTGAAATCTTTTTGAAATTTCTGTTTGTTTTAGGCATTTTAAATATTTTTAGCGATAAAATGGTGACATTTATTAACTTGTTAATATTAAAATATTGACATTTTGGACATTTTTGTTTTAAAGATCTATTTGATAAAATGTGCTTATGAATAATAAATTAGCTCAACTTAAAAAAGATCTTTATTTTGAAAAAACTTTAAAAGGCCAGGAAATGAAATTTTTTAGTACTTGGGGACTTTTTAGCCCGGAAAAAATTGATGAAGGAAGCGAATTTTTAATCAACAATCTGGATGTTAGAGAAAATGATTTATTTCTTGATTTAGGTTGTGGCTATGGTGCAATTGGCTTAACGGCGGCCAAACTTTCTTCACAAGGAAAAGCCCATTTAATTGATAAAGATTTTGTGGCCATTGATTATGCTAAGAAAAATGCTAAAACAAACGGCCTAGAAAATTGTGAAATTTACTTAAGTAATGGTTTTTCTCAAGTGCCGAGAATAAAGTTTGACGTGATTGCTTCTAATTTACCAGCAAAAGTGAGTAAAGAGTTTTTTTGGATTTTGTTTTTAGAAGCAAAGGAGCACCTTAAAGAGAATGGTAAATTTTACGTGGTGACGATTTCTGGTTTGAAAGATTTTATTAAAAGAAATTTTCAGGAAATTTTTGGCAACTATGAAAAATTAGGCCAAAGTAAAAGTTATACAACGGCAATGGCAAAAAAATGAAAGACTATTTTTCACCAAACAACTCCGGAAGTTCCGGAGATTGTTTGGAATTGAACCTAATAAAATCCTCTTTATTTATTTTTCGTTTATTTCCTCCTTTCGTTTTGAACTTTATCATTCTTTTCTGAAAAAAAGCTTAAAAAATTATTTACAGAAATTTTTCCTGTTTCTAATCTGATTCACAATTAAATTAGTCATTAATTAACTGGAATTATGAAATTGGTTGTGGATGAGAAGTGAGAAACGAATCGAGGGTGAGATGCGAGGGTGAGTAAAAGTGGCTTAACTCATTTCTCATCCTCAATTCCCGACCCACTTCACACATCTCACCCAAGCCTCTAACGTTAATTAGGAATTTTATGACCATCTGTATTGCCGCAATGGCAGAAAATGGTAAAAAAATTGTCTTGGCAGCGGACCGGATGATTACGGCAAACTTTCCCATTCCAACAGAATTTGAAACTGATGATGTCCCCAAAATCTATCGTGTTGGTAGTTCTGCAATTGCCATGTCAGCCGGTAATGCCTTAAGTGCTTATGAAGTTATTGAAAGGGCAAGGGCTCAAGTAAATAGCCAGCAAATCAGTAAGGTTGAACAAATTACGGAAGTAATCCGTAGGACTTATCAGGATTATCGGCGTCAGTTAATAATTGAGCGAGTACTTGAACCCCGTGGTTTAAATTTGGATTCATATTACAATAGTCAGCAAAAATTGGTTTTAGGAGTAGTCCAAGAGGTTGAGTCTCAATTAACTGGTTTTAATTTAGGAGTCGAGTTAATTGTTGCTGGTTGTCGAGATGGCGATGAATGTCACATTTTTACGATTACCCATCCCGGAGTGACTTTTTTACATGATGCTTTGGGTCACGTCAGTATTGGCTCTGGCGCGCCTCATGTCATGTATTTTTTTATTGGTTCAAGTTACAAAAAAAATTTGCCTGTTGCGGAAGTGGAACAAATTGTCAGGGAAGCTAAAAAGAAAAGCGAAGTCGCGCCTGGAGTGGGTAGACAAACGGAATTAATTATTATTCCAGAGGATGGAAGCCTTGTTTCTTCTAGAATCAACCCTAATTTGCCTGAAAAGTAAAAGAAAAATGCTATACTTACTTCATGGCGGATATAAAAACCAATGACTTTTATTGTGATTTTGTTTTTTCAAATAAAGTTCAGGTAAAGAAGGTTAAAGAGACAGTTAATGTTTTGGCTTTTTATCATACGAACCCCAGTTGGACTATTCATATTGTGATTGTTCCTAAAAAACATGTAGCTTCTTTGATGTATCTGGAAGATTTTGACTTAATAAAAGAAATTTTCCGGATAGCTAAAGAGATAATCCAGGAGCTAAAGTTAGACGAGGCGAATTTTAAAATAATCACCAATGGTGGCTCTTTCCAAGATTCTAAACATCTGCATTTTCATTTAGTGTCGGGAGAAAAAATTAAATAAGATATGTATGTAGAGACGTTGCATGCAACGTCTCTACAAAATTATGAACCAAAAATTTGATAGCAGTTTTGGAATCATTACATATAAAGGAAAATTACTGCTTCTTCTAAGGGATAATAATCCAAATATTCCAGCCCCTAATACTTGGACAGTTATTGGCGGAGCACCTGAGGAAGATGAAACTCCAGAACAAACTTTTGTCCGTGAAGTGAAAGAAGAAACAAACATTGATTTAACAGATTTTAATTTTTTATTTGTTTTTAACCTTGAAGGTGAGGAAAAATATGTCTTTCATTCAAAATTAAACCAAAAACAGAGTGAACAAATAAAGCTTGGTAATGAAGGCCAGAGATTAGATTTTTTTAGTTTTGAAGAAATAAGAAACCTGCCACTTGCAAGGACGACCTTAAATTTTTATAAAAAACATGATTTGCTCCTGAAAAAGTTACTTACTGACTCGAAAACCGCTTCCGAGGTACCGGTATCGTAGTAGTGGGCTTTAGCCCACGCCCGTTTCTAAAACCGGCGTCGACTAAAGTCGACGACTACAGAAAGTTGTTATCTCTTAAACATTCTGTCAATCTCGGCTAAAGAAATTTCAACTTTAAGTGGTCGGCCATGTGGGCAAGTATAAGCTAAATTTAATTCACTTAGTTCCTTTAACAATTTTTTAATTTGTTTTTGAGTAAGTTTTTCTCCGGCTTTGATAGCACTCCGGCAAGCAAGATAAGAAAGCATTTTTTTTGTTTGGTTATCAATTTCTTTGGCCCTGCCGGTGGTGGCCAAATCAATCAAAGTTTCTTTAATAATTTCGGCAATGTCCCAATCTTGAAAAATTTTGGGAATGGCCTCAACTTTGAAAACATTTTCCCCGAATTCTTCAATTTCAAAACCAATTTGCCGAAATATTTCTAAATTCTCAAGCAAGGCTTGACTGTCTGCCAAAGGCAGTTCCAGGAGAATTGCTTTGGCCAGGTGAATTTTTTCTTTCTTTGCTTGGTGTTTTTTGAAAGCTTTTTCAAATTGAGCAAATAAAATTCGTTCATGAGCCGCATGCTGGTCAAGTAAAAGAAGACCATTTG
This sequence comes from Patescibacteria group bacterium, assembly GCA_023473205.1. Lineage (GTDB taxonomy): Bacteria > Patescibacteriota > Microgenomatia > UM-FILTER-40-11 > UM-FILTER-40-11 > JAMCYY01. Next base: position 2,303 of record JAMCYY010000092.1, on the reverse strand, counting down.
GAGTTTGGCAAAGAAGATACAAATTATGAATTTGTAAAGCCCCTTTAGAAGGACTAATTTTGCCGCAATCTGTAGTATAAGGGAGGACCTCGTCTTTTAAGAGTTTACCAAGATAAGAATTCGGGCGGCCAGAATAATCTTTAATAAAGCTCAAGTTATAAAAAGTTAAATTATTGTCCGCTAAAGTTTGGGTGACTGCCTTTTGCATTTGTAGATAAAGAAACTCACTGTTGCCAAAAGCAATTTTTTCTTTCCGGGGATGAATATTAACATCAATTAATTCTTTAGGCAGTTGTAGAAAAAGAAGAAAAAGCGGATAACTATTAGCTTCCAAAAGGGAGCCAAAACCTTCTTTAACCGCACCGGCGATTAAATTATCATAAATTCGCCGATTGTTGACAAAAAGATATTGATGATTGGTGTTAGGACTTCCCAACTGTGGTTTACATAAGAATCCGGAAATTTTCAAATAAGATTCTTCATAATTTATAGGGACTAAATTTTCAAAAATATTCTTTCCCAAAAGCAGTTTAATTCTTTCTTCAAGCTTTTGTTTTTTCGGCAAGTCAAAAATAGTTTTTTGGTTATGATGAAGTTCAAAGCGAATTGTTGGATAAGCCAGAGCGTATTGAGTGACAATCTCTAAAAGATGGCGGTATTCAGTTCTTGGGGTTTTTAAAAATTTTTTTCTCGCCGGAAGTTTACCAAAAAGATTTTCTACGCTTACACTGGTTCCGGTTGGGGTACCGACTGGTCCTTCAGTGTCAATTTTATTGTCACTAACTTCAATCAAATAACCTAAAGCTTTTTCTTTTTTCCGGCTAATAATTTTTAAGTTACTAATCGCCGCAATTGAAGCTAAAGCTTCGCCCCGAAAGCCCAAAGTGGCAATGTTGGTTAACGTATCATCTGAAAGTTTGCTGGTCGTATGGGGTAAAAAACAAAGTCGCAGGTCTTCCTGATCCATGCCTTCACCGTTGTCCAGGACAGCAATTTTTTTTAAGCCGCTTTCTTCGAGAATAATTTTGATGTCTGTCGCTTGAGCATCAATTGCATTTTCCAATAGCTCTTTTAAGGCGTAAGCCGGTCTTTCTACGACTTCCCCGGCAGCAATTTTGGCCGCGACTTCCGGCGGTAAAATTCTAATTTTGCCCATAATATTTTAGTTAATAGGTAAATTCTTCACACAACTTACAACATATTTCATTTAGATTATACATCCTTAGCCTTAACTAGTATCTTCCAATTTTCTCTAAAATCTTCTAATATCTTCTAAGATAATCTAAAAATTAATAGATATATGTCCGGCTTCGCCGGATGATATACGGATACTGAGATACATGTTCGGCAAAGCCGAACGATATAAAGATGTATCACGAAGTATATATCTTAGTATCGTCAGGCGAAGCCTGACATATATCATTCAAATATCGCTCGCGTAGTGAGCATGTATCGGTTTAATATCGCCCACAAAGTGGGCATATATTAATTTAAAATATGCTTGATTATTTTTTTAATGAAACCAAAAAAATTAAAGACCTGCTTTCCGAAGTAAGTGCTTTAAAAATCGTTTTTGAGACGCTAACGCCGCTGCCCCATATTGAAGAAAATATCCGGCGCGAATCTTTACTTAAAAGCTCTTTGTATTCGGCACGGGTGGAAGGTAATCCTTTAAATTTAAGCAATGTTAAAGAGATTAAAGAGGAGAGTGAGCCAGAAGATTTAAAAAAATTGGAAGTGGCGAATTTGCTTAAAGCATACCGCTTTGTTTATCTGGGTAAAGTTCCTGATTCTTTAAGCGAAAGCTTAATTTCTAATCTTCATTTTATGACTCTTAAAGGCATTTCTGAAAATGCTGGTAAATATCGGGGTGAGCCTTGGGCGATTTTCAATCAAGCCGGAGAGGTGGTTCATTTGGCGCCACCCGCAGCTCAAGTCTCGCAGTTAATGCAAGAACTGGTGGAAAATACCACGGTCTCAAAAGCGCCGCCGCCAATTAAGGCCGCGATTGCCCAATTCATTTTGGAAAAGATCCACCCTTTTGCTGATGGTAATGGCCGTGTTGGCCGACTGCTTTCTGCTTATCTTTTAAAAATGGGCGATTTTGGTTTCAAAGGTTTAGTTTCTTTTGAAGAATTTATTGATGAAAACCGGCCTTTATATTATGAAGCCTTAGATTCGGAAAAAGAAATGACTGTTTTTGTGGAATTTTTCTTAGAATCATTAGTTGTCCAAGCAAAAAAAATTTTAGAGAAACTTAAAGTCAAAGGAGAAGAATTTCCTGAAGATAGTTTGCTCCCCAG
>JAMCYY010000048.1 GCA_023473205.1 Patescibacteria group bacterium | reverse complement strand
GAATTAAGTAAAAGGACAAAAAGTTAAAAAGAAAGCTCAACTGTTTGTTTTTCCCCTTTAATTTCACCCAAACTCAAAACAAATTGTTTTTCATTACTATTGATCGTAAAACCTAAACGGCTAAAAATTGTGGAGAATGTTTCTTCTTTTGTGACTAAGGTTACTAATTTGACTGTTTCGCTAACTCCTGCCCCATCTTCCAACGGACTTTCTTTACCTTCAGATTTTAATATTAATGATTTTTTTTATCCTAAAGCAGTGCTAGTGGGGAATCTGAATGGCAATTATTTACTTAAAACCGATGACTCAATGGAGAATGTCATTGGATGGTATAAAAACAAGATTCCCTCTTCAAAAATGAATGTTAAAACCTTGATTCAGACAAATACTAACGGAAACATTATTAACCAACTGGTTGGTAGTGGCCCTGAAGGTGAATTACGGATTGAAATGAGTAAAGAAAGCAGTCAGCCAGAAATACAGATTTTAGTTACTTTCAATAAAAAGGGGAGCAAATGAAAAAAAAATATTTATTTTTCTTTTTTGGGTTAATCATTCCAGCGGCAATTGTTTTTTTTCTTTATAGGAAAAGTTACCAAAAACCAATGGCTAAAACTTTACCTTCAACTTTGGTCTCAGAAGCAAAAGTGAATCCCCGCAAAGAAATTAATAAAGACTTTACCCTTAGCTTTGGAAGCGGGAGACAGAAAACTGTGATTCGATATTTAATCGAATCAGCTGAGGTTACTGATGAAATTGTCGTTAAAGGCCAAAAATATAAAGCAGTTAGTGGCCGAAGTTTTCTGATCCTAAATTTAAAAATTACTAATGAGGGTTCAGAAGGAGTTCAGATAAGTAGCCGCGATTTTGTCCGTCTTTCTCTTAACGGACAAGGAGAGAAAATTGCTCCGGAAATCCATAATGATCCTGTTGAAGTTCAAGCCATTTCCACTAAATTAACCCGTTTAGGTTTTACGATCAATAGTAATGAAAAACAATTTGTTTTGAGTTTGGGTGAAATTAAAGGGGAAAAACAAACAGTTGAGCTTTCTTTTTAACTTTTTGTCCTTTTACTTAATTCTTACTTGGTCTTAGCTCCCTCCTTAAACAATATTTTTAAAGTAAAGAAAGAAGTTTCCAAAACTTCCTTGCAGTGCAAGTGAGAAGAAAGGAGGTGAAAACAATGAAAATAAAAAAAATATTAACAACAATTTCTGCTTTTGCTTTGCTATTTAATACTTTGGTACCAGTTGTTTGGGCTGAGGAAGAGAGTTCGGAAATTAGCGGTAACGGAGCCGGTAGCTCTTCATCTGCAAACATTGTTTCCAATCAATCTAAAACAGTTGTCCAAAACAATTCTGCCAGGATAACCAATGTCATTAGTTCAACAGCTACTAGCGGTGGCAATCAAGCTGATGGGAATACTGATGGCAGTGTCACAATTGAAAGTGGTTCAGCGACAACAAATACGAATGTTTCTAATACGGCCAATATTAATGTTGCTGATTTGGGTGAATGTCCCTCTTTAGATAATGACAATTCAAGTTTGATAAAGATTACGGGTAATGGTTCTAATTCAACTAATACCGTGACTGGGGAAACAACACAAGAAACAACTGTCTTTCAAGAAAATACTGCTGTAATTACCAACAGTATTTCTTCAGAAGCAGGAAGCGGTGATAATCAGGCTGATGATAATACTGGCGGTACAGTAACAATTAGGACTGCTCCGGCAACGAGTAATGTTAATGTAAAAAATGAAGCCAATGCTAATTGGTTAAATGCCGGTAATCTCGCTGATTATTTTTTGGGAGACGATCAAAAAGAAGTTGAAATTTCTGGAAATGGTTCAGGTAGCAACAATACTGCCAATTTGTCGGCAAGTAATTCAATTTTAGCCGTTCAAGAAAATGATGCTTTAGTGGAAAACATTGTTGACAGTTTGGCTTATACGGGCAATAACAATGCCAAATTTAACACTAAGGCAGGAGTTACCATCGAAACTGGTTCAGCAACAGCCAATACCACGATTGATAATCTGGCAAATTTCAACTTAGCTGATTTTGATTCTCTTTTAGCTGAGACATCTGCCCAAGTAATCAGCAATGGTTCTGGGTCAACTAATGAAGTAAATAGTCAAGAAGAAAACCAGATGCAGATCTTCCAGGGTGGAGAAAACGAAACAGGTAATCTTTTCGATTCGTTCAACCAAGTAAGTGCGAACCCCAGTTCGGGATTAAATGATGCTAGCGATAATACCGGAGAGGTTAACTCTAACCTCTGGAATACCATCCATACCGGTTTGGTAACGTCAAACAATAACGTAACTAATACCTCTGGTTTAAATTCCGTTAATTTAGGGTCATGGTTACCAGAAATCAGTTTTGACTTTGATTTGGGAGGAATTTTTGGCTTTTTTTAAATAAATTTGGGGGCGCAGGGTTGTTTTATTTGCACTTAATAAAGCGCCCTGCCCTACCAAATGAAAGTTTAAAGTTTTTATAAATAAAATGATAAAAAAAATATTGATAGTTTTTTTCATAATTGCCTTAATCTTTTTTCAAACTAAGGCTTATGGGGTAGAAGTACCGACTCCTCCAGCCGTCCCTTCGATGCCGGATTCTCCTTCACTGGAGCAAATATTAAGTCCTACTCCGGAACCTGTTCCTCCAACAATTATTCCTACTGAAGCGCCTCCTGTGTCAGAACCGAGTCCTACTCTGACATCTGTTCCCTTGGAAAGTTCAGATAACCTTCTTTCACCAACGCCAACCTCTGAGCCGTTATCTAACTCAGAAATAGCTGACCATCAAGTTGGAGAAACGATTATTGAAACAGGTGATGTGACGAGTGAAGGAGAAATTATCGTTATTGGGCAAACAAGTACCGTGGTTAATGACGAGCAAGTGAATAGTGATAACCAAGGTTCTTCAATTCAACAGAGTCAAAGTACCGAAACGAGTAATGAAATTAAAGAAACTTCAGATACTGGCGCAAATTCTGCATCCAATAACCTTGGAGACTCAATGATTAAAACCGGAGAAGCTAATGCCGGGGCAACAGTCGTGGTTGCGGCTAATACTAATATTGATGGTTTAACAGTTAAGGAGTTTAATGTTGTTGATGACCAAAATGGAGACCTTGTCCTTGATTTTTCTTTGTCTGATCCGCAGGGTCCTTCAGCCAGTATTAGTGAAGAAAAAACTTTTCAAAGTAATGATGCATTTTTAGAAAATAACCTGATTCTTACGGCTGCCTCTGGTGAAAACCAAACAGATTTTAATACTAATGGTGATTCGAAAATCCAAACAGGGGATGCCAATGTTAGTGCGAATGTAATTAATTTAGCCAATAATAATTTAGAAGGTAATGTTTTAGTTGGAGTGGTTAATATTTATGGAGATTTAAATGGTGATATTATCTTGCCTGAAGAATTAGCGGCCGAATCTTCGGCTACTTTAACTTCAGTTGACGCTGATAGTTCAAACCAAACTAATGAGGCAATAATTGAAAACAATTTTGTTTTAAACGCTAATACCGGTGAAAACCAAACTGAAAAAAATACTGGTGGAGATTCTAAAATTGAAACCGGAGAAACGCAAGTTGAGGTTCAAACTGTAAATGTGGCCAATACTAATGTTGATGGCGGAACTTGGTTTATTGTTTTGATCAACCAGGCAGGTGAATGGTTAGGAAAAATTGTTGACGTTTCTGAAGGAGAAGCTGTTTCTGATTCCGCTGGCGCTGATTTAACGATTAGTCCAGAAGGAAACGTTTCTCTTAGTTCATCGGTTGGCCAGGAAAATCAGGGAAAAATTATTAATAATCTTAACCTTTCCGCTGATACTGGCCATAATTCAGCCAGTGAAAATACTGGAGGAAATTCAACGATTAAGACTGGAGATGCTAAAGTGGTGGCCAATGTGGTTAATTTTGTCAATAACAATATTTCCAGTGGGGCAAAAGTAGTTGTAACCGTAATAAATGTCTTTGGTAAATGGGTAGGTGACTTTTTACCTTTTGGTAAAAAGGATACTGAAACCCCGGTACCAGACATTTCTCCTACCCCAATTCCTACTACGACTTTAATTCCTGAGTTAGAGGCTTTTCTTAATGAGACCGAAGATGAAAATATTACTGAAGATCAAGTTGAAAGTGAAGAAGAACTTTTAGACCTGGAATTAACCCCAACGCCCACCGTAGAAGTTTATCGGCCAAAAAAATTACCGATGGTTGCGGGAGTAGCTTCGGAAACAACTTCTCCCCAAGATCTTGAAATTGAAAGGGAATCTCTTTCAGGTGAGGAACCAAAAAAGATTAGAATTAACCTGGCCTGGCTAACGGTTACCCTCCCTCTTCTTCTGATCTCAACTTTAATCAAAAGAAAACTGAGTTAGAAACAGAAATAAATAAATTGTTTTATTCCCTTCTTTTCCTTCTTCTGGTTTTTTCTGCTTTATCTACTTCCTTGGGCAGGTCTAATTCTTGAAGATGTTCCTGGTCGGAATTTTCATATAAACCCCATTCTTGAACTCCCTCTAGCGTGTCATCATCAGATTCCGGGTTAGGCATTGATCCCCCGATAGTCTCTTCGTCAAAAAGTTCAGGATTTTCTTTCATTGCCTGGACTTCCTTTTTAGTTATCTCTCTCTTTTTTTTTGACATGAGAATAATTAGGAATTTATTATTAGTCTTTTTCTTCTTCTAAACAGCTTCGGCTGACAAATTTGTTAAATCGGCTTATTTCCCCAGTTGAAGTTTTTTCCTGATAAAGCAAGGCAAGGTCTTTTTCATCGAAAACTTTAAAAAACTCATCCCAGGAAATGTGCTCTAAATTAGCTTTCGGTCCAACATCAGGGAAATCAAATCTTAAAATTCCTGGTTTTCCTTCTCCTCCTGTCCCCTTAACAATAGAAGGGACGCCTCCTCGTTCTTCCGCCCATTTTTTTACCTCGTCGTGGTCTGAAGAAATTTCGCTAACCCCTGGATTATTAGTATTTGCCATAGAAGGCTCCTTTCTTGGATAAAAAATTATTAAATTAACTTCATCATAGATTTATTGCTTGCGTAGAAAATAAAAAATAGGTAATAAATCGGTAAGAATTTTTATTGCCAAAGGTTAGGGAGATTATGGGAATAAATGGCGCTGGCAAACCACCCCCAGCTTTGGTCATAATAATCATTTTTGTCTTTCCAGAATCCTTCATTAAAATCAAAAGTCTCCTTGTATAATTTTTGGAAAATGTCTTTTGCCATTTCAGGATTGGTAATTGAAAGAGTGGCTAAGGCCCCTGTCGCCGTACTAAGGTTTTGGTAATCAGATTGTTCTTGCCCGGAAAGGTCATACAAAGAAGCAAAATTTCCTTTATTTAACCACTGATTAGTAAAAAATGGGGAAACTTTTTTGAGATAGTTTTTTGCTTTGGGATTGTTAAACCAAACAACATCCAGAGCCAGCCTCCAGGTTATGCGAAAAGAATCAAAACCATAAAAATCTGAATTTTTTTCTATGTAAGGAGAGGCAGAACTTATTTGCCAATTTTCATTAATGACTACCCAATTTTGAGGAAGAAAAATTTTATTGTTTCCCTGGCTGGTAATCTTATTTAATGCCCAATATGAATCATCAGCTAATTGATTCCAGGGATGGCTGGCATCAATTCTAGCAAAAATTTGGTAAGAGGCAGGGGAAAAATATGAAGGATTAACTAAATAACCATTTCTCTTTTTATTATCAGTGCCGGCAACTAAAAGGTAATGTCCGTTGATGCTGACGACTTCTTTTTTCCAAATGTCATTAATAATTTCTTTTGCCTGGGATAAATATTTTTCTTCACCCCATTTTTTATAGGCAATAAGTAAGGCTAAGGCGATATCTTCGTCGGCGTCGGTTGCCGAAGCGCTGTCACCCAGTTGATAATCTTTTTCCCCTTTTACCCAAAGCCAAGAAAGGAGTTTGTCATCTAGGCGATATTGGAGGTGATCTTTGGTCCATTGCCAAACTCCGTCAAAAGTCGCCTGGTCATCTTCCCAAACCGCTCTTAACATGGTGTAAGCTTGGCCTTCAGAAGTGGTTGCGTCGTTATTATTAGGGTCAATTACCTGCCCATAATTTTTAATAAAATTTTTCTTGAAAAAAACCCAAGATTGGTGAAGAATAATTTGTTCCTGGGTATTGATTTTGAAAATGGCCGCCCAATCTCCGTTTTTGCTAACAAGTTTTCTTAAATCAAAGAGCGAGCCATATTTGTTTTTCCAAAAAATAATTTCCGTGGCATTATCAAAAGCTTTTTTCAATGAATTTTGTGAACCAAGGCTGATCTGTTTAATCATTTCATGGCTCATTACCAGATAGTTAATTTTTTGCCATTCGCCTTGGTATTTCTGTTCAATAATTTCCGGATCATAATCCAGTTTCCAAAACCAATCAGCGTTTTTGAAAACTTTAGTATTAATAAATCCTGGATCATGGAGTTCTGTATAAGCATAATTATCAGTAATTAAATAACTTTCAGGGGAAAGGTTTTGTTTAACCCAATTAATCGCCATAATTTGGATACCGGTTTCATTGCTAAAATAGGTATTGAAGGAAACGGTAGTATTGGCCAAATAGACGCCGATTAATAAAACTAAAAAAGAGAAACCTTGAAAATAAAGGCGCATTTTTGAACTAAGGTGATTGGACAAGTAACCTAAGAGAATACCTAGATTTAAAGACAATAAAGGAATGGCCGGAATAACATAAAAATCAATAATTACTTTTCCCCGCAATAAGAAAATCCAAAAAAGTAACGCCAAAAGCAAAGGAATTCTTAGCTGGCGGACTTTTACCGAGAGGAGAAAGCTAACAATGGTAGAAACGGCTCCGGCAACAATCGTAAAAGCGTCCTTTCGCAGCCATTCTTGAAGGTTGACGTAAAAGTCACTCTGGGGGTTCCAAAAAGGTAAGCGGCTGCCGCGGGTAAATTGAAATTGTAAAGTTGAAAACAAGCTGACATGAGGTTGATTGTTAAAAATTCCCGTTGGCAGTAGCTCTCCTTGCAAAAATGCGAAAAGAAAATAGGTTGAAACTATCAGTCCGCTAACCGCTAACCATTGGCCAAGGGCAAAGTTTCGGTTTTCTTTTAAAGATTGGGCATAAATTGCATATAAAAAGGCAGGTAAAAAAAAGATCGCATTTTCTTTGGTTAAAATTGCCAAACTAAAAGTGAGCGCACTTAGAAGAACATACCTCAATTTTAGGGCTCTTTGTAAAAGTAAAGCGAGGGAAAGAAGTATCCAGAAAACCATAATATTATCCAAAAGGACCCTTCTTTGGAAGTAAATTGCCAGGGGAGAAAGAGAAAAGACTAAAACCGCGATTACTCCGGGGAAAAGTTTCCCGCTTAATTTTTGGGTGATGTAAAAAAGAAGTAAACAGGTAGCCAAGTGGATGATGAACATCAAAGTCCTGCCCGAATTAATTGAGTGGCCAAAAGTAAAAATTCCTCCAGTTAGCTTCACCCAACCTGCAATTAAAACCCATCCTGCAGGGGCATGATCATACCAATAGGTATAAGGAGCAAGTTTGCCTTGGTTAAGGAGTGACCATGATTGAGACATATATGTTCCTTCATCATTTTCATAATAAGGGTAATTGAACATATTGTAGCTATGGGTAAAAGCAGCCACAAAAAGAGTTACAACAATGACCAATGATTTAAAAATAGTTTTATTCATTTGACTCCTTTCTTTGCAGCCGGTGGGCGTTTTCATGAGAAGTTTTTTCCCAACCAATTTGTTTAGCTAAGAGCCGGTAGCCAGCACGGAAGGAGGCGGTCATTAATAATATCTGGTAGGGATAAAAAGCCAAAATTATTTTAATTGAAGTCCACAAAGAAGCCTTGAGCTTATAGATTTTAGCAAACTCATTAATGGCAATACTGTTTACCAAAAGCTGGAAGAGAAAAAGATAAAATGGTAAATAAGAAAAAAGTGAAATGAGAATTGGTAGCTTTTTTGTTATGGCAATACCAAAGGCCAGAGGGATATAAAAAAACAGCAAAGCTCCAATTTCCGGAGAAAATAAAATGTAACCCGCAATTAGCTTCTGTTTTAAGGAAGGTAACTTTAGCCAATCCCTTTTCTGTAAAATTTGCATAAATCCCTGGTTCCAGCGAGTCCTTTGTTTAATAAAACTTTTTATGTTGGGAGGAGTTTCTTCCTGAGTCGCATGCTTTTCGTCATAAATGACTCTAATTTTTGCTCCTGCGAGAGTTAGGCGGATACCGACATCGGCATCTTCAGTAAGACAAGTTTCATCCCAGCCATTGATTTTTTCCAGCCACTCTTTTTTAAAAAAAACAGTATTCCCTCCTAAAGGGCTGACCTTGCCAATTTTAGTAAAAAAATGTAATCCTGACTTAAACCAAAAAAAATATTCAAGGACATTAAGGGCAGAGAACCAATGAGTGTCAAAGTTCATCAGCTGAACCCCGGATTGAATGACATCAGCATTTTCTTTTTTCGCCGTCACCTTATTTTGGCTAATTATTAATAGCAGACTTTGGCTTAATA
>JAMCYY010000058.1:7726-8629 GCA_023473205.1 Patescibacteria group bacterium | reverse complement strand
TCCTGAAGCATTAAAAACAACCTGATGTCGTTCTTTTCAGATCGCCAGGAAGCAAAGAAGTAATTTTAGTTTTAGAGTTAAAAACACCCTTCTTTAACCCTCTTGATTATGAACAAGTAAAAAAACCGGCTTTAGAAAAAGCTAGGGTACGCAAGTCTCCTTATTTTGCGACCTCAAACTTTAAAACATTGATTCTTTTTAGTACCCAGAAAGCTAATGAACAGTTACCTGATCTTCAGCAGATTGTTAACAGATACAATCTTTCTGCATTAATTGATATCAACGAGATTGATGAGCCAATTTATAAAAACCAAATAATTAAAAACCTGAAAATTTTTCTGCGTGATTTAGCTTCTTATGCATTCAGAGGGAAAGAGGCGGATCAGTTGGCGATTGATGAATGGTTGATTTTAATGCTTCAGGAACATGTTTCTGTCTTAGCTTCATATTACCAAGGGATAATTAGAGAAAGATGCTTAAATGATTTAGGTTTTAGGAGAAAAATCCGCGAATGGTTTAATAATCAAGGCTGGAATTTTGTTTTAACAGAGGAATCAACTTATGCAAAGGTAGCAAGGCAAACGGCTTATTGGTTGGCCAACAAAATTTTATTTTATGACGTTTTACGAACAAGCGATCCTCAGCATTATCCCCAGGTGAAAATTCCTGATGATTATTATCAAAACGGCGGAATGCTTGGCCGTTTTATTCAAATTTATTTTGATGAAGTTTTAAAATTAGATTACGAAACTATTTTCTCCACTGATTTTATTGATGAAATTGCCTTTCCTGACAATAAAAACGTGGTTAGCCAAATCCGAAAATTGACCAATGACCTTAACCGTTTTAATTTTGCCGAAGTTGAATTTGAAGTTTTGGGTCGGATTTTTTTACTTGTTCATA
>JAMCYY010000058.1:0-7638 GCA_023473205.1 Patescibacteria group bacterium | reverse complement strand
GTTGAAGGTTTAATTCCAGCGGAAGAAAGGCATAATTTAGGTCAATATTTTACTAACCCGGATATTGTTGATTTAATTTTGGCTTTTTCCCTTAAGGAAGAAAATGATTTAGTTTTTGATCCGGGTTGTGGTGCGGGAACTTTTTTGCGAAGGGCGTATCATTGGAAAAAATTGCAAAATTCTTTTTTGACACATGAAGATATTTTGCCAACTTTATGGGGTAATGATATAGATAAATTTGCTGTTGGACTGGCAACGATTAACTTAGCTATTGCTGATTTACGTTCAGCTGAGAATTATCCACGGGTTATCCAAAAAGATTTTTTTGCTTGGCAGCCGGGAGCAGTGGAAATCAGTGAGCAGAAAAGAAAAGTTTTTTTGCAGGGCCTGGGCAAAGAAAATAAAGAAACAGTTATTCCAAAATATTTTGACGCGATTGTAGGCAATCCGCCTTATACAAGGCAAGAAGAAATGGATAATTTGGCCGGTAAAGGAGAAGAATATAAAGATAATTTAATTAAAGCGGCAGTTTTAGATGAGGGCGGCAGGTCTTATGCTAGACTTTCTAAAAGGGCTGGTCTTTATGCTTACTTTTTTGTCCATGGAACCAAATTTTTAAAACAGGGAGGACGCTTCGGCTTTATTGTTTCTAATTCCTGGCTGGATGCGGACTATGGTAAAGGTTTGCAGGAACATTTTCTTAAGCATTACAAAATTAAAGCCATTATTGAATCAAAAGTTGAACGCTGGTTTTCTGAAGCAGATATTAATACTTGTTTAGTTCTTTTAGAAAAATGCGAAGGAGAAAATAATGGCCCTAAAAAAGAAAGAGAAGAAAACTTAGTTCGTTTTGTTACTTTAAAGAAACCTTTATCTTCTTTTATTCCTAAGGCTTCGAGAATCTTTGAGGAAACGGTGGAGAGAAAAGCTGTGGTAGAAAAATTCTGGCAGAATATTTTTTCCAAAACTTCAGTTTTTGAAAATGATGACTTAAGAGTTTTTGCCAAAAACCAAAAAGAACTTTTAGAAGAGGGTTGGGATGAAGAAAAAAAAGAATATATTGGTTCCAAATGGGAAAAATTTTTACGGGCGCCAGAAATTTACTTTAAGATTTTGGAAAAAGCGAAAGACAAGTTAATTCCTTTGAAGGAAGTGGCGGATGTTCGCTTTGGAATTAAGACAGGGGCAAACGAATTTTTTTATTTAACTGAGGAGGAGATAAAAAGGAGAGAAATTGAAGAAGAGTTTTGGATGCACCAAGATGAAAACGGACAGTGGATTCCAAACTACGTTATCAAATCGCCTAAAGAATGTCGGACAATTACTGTCAAACCTGAAGATTTGCAATATCGGGTTTTATTGATTCATAAGGATCGTGACCAATTGCGAGGGAAAAGAATTTTAGATTATATCCGTGAAGGTGAATCCCAAGGGTATAATGAGCGCCCAACTTGTGCCAGCAGAAAAAATTGGTGGGATTTAGGTGAAATTTTCCCCCTGGGTTTTTTATATCCGATGATCCATAATGACCGTCAGGCAATTTTTGCTAACTTGGCAGAAGTTTTTGTTGACCATAATCTTTTTGAAGTAAAACCTAAAAACAAAGAGGACTTTGAGAGTCTTTGTCTTTTCTGCGCTTCTAGTCTTTCCATATTATTTCGTGAGTTGGGGGGAAGGGTAAATTTAGGCGAAGGAGCATTAAAAACTGAAGGCATGGATTTGGAAAGAATGCCGGTAATTAATCCACTGCAACTTGATGCAAGACAGAAAAAACTTCTCCATCAGTGGTTTATTAAAAATAACAATTGGGAAATTAAATCAATTTTTACCGAAGTAATTGAAGATGAAAATAAAGAGATAAAAGTAGAAGAAAAAAGAAGAAGCCTTGATTTAATAATAATGAAAGACATCCTTGATTTGGAAGAAGACGAAATTACATTCGTTTATAGAGAGGTCTTAAGATTGGTTAAAAATCGACTTAATAGAGCGGAAAGTACTGACCGTAAAAACATTACTCCTCAGGGGATTGATTTAAAACTTTTGGCAAAGACGATTATTGATAAGGTTGGGACAGGAAAACTAGGCAAGTTTTATCAAAACAAAGTTCTAGGCTGCGAAATACTAAAGAAAGTTGTTTTCCCTGATTTTGAAATTGTACCCAAAATTAATCAAACACTGATGGGTTTTCGTCTTGAAGGAGGTAAAGAAGGACTGGATTTTGAGTCAGAAGAGGAGGCAGAATATTGTTTGGTTTTTTGGCAAGCTGGCTATCGGGAAGTAGAGCTTGTTGATAGGGAAACTATTAAAAAAATCTTGCCGGAATTAAAGAAAATTATTGATGAAGTTAAAGAGATAATTTTGTATTACACTGAAGGTGTTTTGGATAATAAAGTTATTGGTCAAGTTGAACACTTAGTTTGGCAAGAGGTATCAAAAATTGGTTAATTTTTGTTTATGCTTTTCTTTATAGTATCTTTGGGCGAAGCGGTGGGCTTCATCCCTTATTGCCTGGAGAAGTTGCAGCTCAGGATTGCGGCGAGAAAGCCGTAAGAGTTTCCAGCCACTTATATTTTCATTTTGAATTTCTGGAATGACAATAATTTCCTCTTCTTTAGCAATTCCTAAAAGAGCAATTTGTCCAATGAGTCCTTTTTCTTTGAGAGCAGAAAAAGCCGCACTGACTTGAGCTTTACCGCCGTCAACTGAAATGAGTTGTGGGTAAACCCATTCAGGATGATTAAGCCTCCGCCTTAAAATATTTTTTATTCCCTGTGGGTCATCTTGCTCAACTTGGTTAAATTTCAGATTAAACTTGCGGTACAAAGAAGAATCTGCTTCTCCTTGGACAAAAGCAACCATACTGCCCACAATAATGTCGTTCCCCAAATTAGAGACATCATAACCTTCAATTTTATTTATTGTAATCGGGTCATAACCCTGATATTTGACCAGAATTTTTCGTAGTTCTTGAACTGTTTCGGAAAAGTCTTTTTTTTCAGTGGGGACAGTTCTCCAGCCTTCAGTTAAACTTCTAAGGGAGTCAATCTGATTTTTTATGGCTTGGGCCTTTTCAAAGTCCGTAGCTTTAGCGAAGGACTTCATTTCTTTTTCAAAACTTTTTATTAAAGATTTTAAAGCGTTTGTCTTGCTCGAAAGAAGCTTACAGATTTGGACGATAGTTTCGGCGTAGGTATCGTTTTTTGTAGAGACGCCCCGACGGGGCGTCTCTACAGTACACACGCCTGGACATAAGTGCAGGTGATGATAAAGGCAAGGTGATTTAGATAAAGTTTTACAACTGCGGAAAGGAAAAATTCTTCTGACAATTTTTAGAATTCTTTTGGCATCAGTGGACGAGGGGAACGGGCCATACCAGTCAAGTAAGTTTTTATTCAGTTCATTCAGTTCGGTCCAGCGGGCTAAAAAGACACGGTTAGGGTAATCTTTGCCAATAACAATATATAAATAACTTTTACTGTCTTTTTGGATAATGTTGTATTTTGGTTCATGCTGCTTAATGAGCCGTGCCTCTAAAAGTAAGGCTTCAAATTCAGAGTTAACAACAATCCATTCGAGATCAACAATATTGGCTACGAGTTCAGTGGTTTTTGCATCATGTTTGCCATGGAAATAAGAATTGACACGGTTCTTTAAGACTAGGGCTTTACCAATATAAATTATGTTTCCACTTGCATTGCGGTAAATGTAAACTCCGGGTTTTTTAGGAAGCGATTTGAGTTTGTCTTTAATCATAATTTTCAATTTTCAATTTTTATTTCTCAATTTTCATTCACATGTAACTTCGTTACAGTGTAAAGAATTTTCAATATTTAAATTTTCATTTCAAATTTAAATATTGTGTCATTGAAAATTGATTGTAAATTTAAAATTGTAAATTGAAAATTAAATATATTTTTTGAGGTACTTTCCTGTCCAAGATTTTCCACACTTAGCAATATCAGCAGGTGTTCCTATTTCCACAATCTCTCCTCCTTTTTCTCCTCCTTCTGGCCCTAAATCAATAACCCAGTCTGCATTTTTAATCATGTCTAAGTTGTGTTCAATAACAATGACAGTACTGCCTTTATTTACGAGTTCCCTGACAACTTGCAAAAGTTTATCGACATCAGCAAAGTGCAGCCCGGTAGTTGGTTCATCCAAAAGATAAATTGTGTGGGAGCGTGAAGACTTCACCAGCTCGCGGGCCAATTTTAAGCGCTGGGATTCTCCGCCGGAAAGGGTTGGTGAGGGTTGGCCTAGTTCCAAATAATCAAGGCCAATTTTTTCCAGAACTTTAAGTTTATTAAGAATTCTGGGAAAAGCACTGAAAAAATCCATAGCTTCACCAATGGTGAGTTTTAGAACCTGGTGGATATTTTTATCTTTATATTGGACTTCGAGAATTTCTTCTTTAAAACGGGTGCCATGACATTCCTCGCATTCCACCCAAACATCAGGTAAAAACTGCATTTCAACTTTAGTATAACCTTGGCCTTGGCAAGCCTCACAGCGGCCGCCTTCGATATTAAAAGAGAAATTGCTGGAAGTAAAACCACGCAAGTGTGCTTCTTGCGTTTGGCTAAAAAGTTCCCTTATTTCTGTAAAAACTCCGCTGTAAGTGGCAGGATTGCTGCGAGAAGTCCGGCCAATCGGACTTTGGTCAACTAAAAGAACTTGGTCAATTTGTTGCACGCCGCTGATACTTTCAAATTTGCCTGATTTTTCGTTAGATGATTGGCCTAAAGTTTTACTTATGGCAGGATATAAAGTATCGTGAATTAAGGTAGACTTTCCGGAACCGGAAACCCCAGTGACACAAACATAACTTCTTAAGGGAAACTTTATTGTTAGATCTTTTAAATTATGTTCTTTACAGCCAGTGATGGCTAAATAGTTTGCAGTAGACTGTAGTCTGTAGTCCGTAGTCTGATTCGTCTGGCAAGAAACCGATTTCTTTCCGCTGAGATATTTGCCAGTTAAAGAATTAGGGTTTTTCATAATTTCTTCCGGAGTTCCTTCGGCCATGACTTTGCCGCCTAATTTACCTGCGGCTGGACCGAAATCAATAATCCAGTCAGCTGCTCGTAAAACTTCTTCGTCATGTTCTACCACAACCACGGTATTGCCCATATCCCGTAGTTTTTTCAATGTTTCAATTAACCGGTGAGTGTCTCTTTGGTGCAGACCGACTGTGGGTTCGTCTAAAACATAAAGAACGCCTGTTAAACCAGTACCGATTTGACTGGCAAGCCGGATTCTTTGAGCTTCTCCAATAGACAACGTGGACGCGGTTCTGTCTAAAGTTAAATAATCTACCCCCACGGCAACTAAAAAAGAAAGACGGCTTTTTATTTCTTTTAGCAGTGGTTCAGCGATTTCTTTTTCTTTATCTGTAGACAATTCAGGAGTTAGTTCTTCCAGCCATTTAAGTAAAAGATTTAAGGCTATTCCCGTAGCTTGAGCAATTGATTTTTGCCTAATCGTGATTCCCAAGGCTTCTGGTTTGAGACGTGTTCCGTGACAAACTTGACAGGTTTCTTTTACCATGAGTTTTTCAATTTCATCGCGGACTGCCTCAGAAGTAGTAGTGTAGTATTGTCTTTCAAGCATCTCTGCCCGCCATTGTGAGACACGGTTAGTATCAATTCTTAATTTAATCCCTAAACCATTACATTCCGGACAAGCTCCTTGAGGAGAGTTAAAGGAAAAAAGCCGTGGTTCAATTTCCGGTAAATTAAGATTACATTTGGGACAGACAAAACGGCGCGAAAAAATAGTGTCGATCATTTCTTTCGGTTTTTCTGGAAAATTAAAATCTTTATCTTTAACTTCAGAAAGGACAACTAAGCCATCAGAAAGGTCTAAAGCAATTTCAATATCGTTTAATAGCCTTACTTCGTATTCTTTTTCTTCATATTTTCGGAAAATATTGATTTTATCAACTACGACTTCAATATCATGGCGGTTAGTTTTTATTAAAATTGGAACCTCTCGTAAAGGATAGATTTGGCCATCGACTCGGACGAATTCAAACCCTTTTCTTTGTAAATTTAAAAATAACTGCGAAAATTCTCCTCTTTTGTCACGGATTACTGGTGAAAAGATAAAATATCGCGCTGTTGAATCGTTTTTTATTTTTTGAACAATTATTTTTAAAACTTGCTGAGTAATACTTGTACTCGTTTGATGACTAATTTCCTGATTACATTTTGGACAATGGGGGTGTCCGATTCTTGCAAATAAGACCCTAAGATAGTCGTAAATTTCCGTTACAGTACCAACAGTGGAACGGGGGTTATGGGAGAGGCCGTGTTGGTCAATGGCAATTGCGGGTGAAAGACCTTCAATACTGTCAACATCCGGCCTTTTCATCATGCCTAAAAATTGCCTGGCATAGGAAGACAGGCTTTCTACATAACGGCGCTGGCCTTCGGCATACAAAGTGTCCATGGCCATGCTTGATTTTCCTGAGCCGGAAACTCCCGAAAGAACAACTAATTTGTTCTTAGGAATTTTAACGTTAACACTCTGGAGGTTGTGTTCCCTAGCTCCTTTAATTTCAATAAAATCACTCATATGTTTCTTCCTTGTTTTCCCCGTTAAGCGCCCTTCGGCTGCGTGGACGTAGACCACGAGACGAAGTAAGCTTTTACGGGGTGTTCCCGTGCGCCTTTGATGATGATGTAATTTTGATCTTCCATATAAATAAACTTAAAAGTAAAAAGTCAAAGCGCCCTTACAGGGTAAACAAAACGATAATTCAAAGCTGAAAAGTTTTGAATTTTAATTACGGGTTTTCTTTGGTAACTTACAATTATAGCATTTTTGATGTTTATTTAGGAAGACCGGCGTGGACTAAAGTCCACTATTACAAAACAATGATTATTCGTCTTTTATTTGGGTAAAATGCTGCAAAAAATGGTAAAATAAGTTCATGAATTTTAAGCTTCAAGCAGATTATCAGCCGACCGGGGATCAGCCGCAGGCAATTGAGAAATTAACGGCCGGTGTTTCGCATGGAATCTCTTCTCAAGTTTTATTGGGAGTTACTGGCAGCGGTAAAACATATACCGTTGCTAATGTCATTCAAAACACCCAAAAGCCAACTTTGGTAATTTCTCATAACAAAACTTTAGCGGCTCAGCTTTATCAGGAATTTAAAGAATATTTTCCTGATAACGCAGTTTCTTACTTTGTCTCTTACTATGATTATTACCAGCCGGAAGCTTATATTCCCCAAACCGATACTTATATCGCCAAAGACGCAGACATTAACCAGGAAATTGATAAGCTTCGGTTACTGGCCACCAGCCATATTTTTTCCCGGAAAGATGTTATTATTGTTGCCTCAGTTTCTTGCATTTACAATATTGGCGCTCCGGATCAGTATCAAAACCGAATTTTGCATCTTTATCCAGGGCTTTTGCTAAAGAAAGAGGATTTTATGGTTTCTTTAGTGGCTCTTTATTATCAACGTTCACGCCTGGAATTCAGCCGTGGATTTTTCCGTTTGCGGGGAGATGTAATTGAAATCTATCCTTCATATAGTGATGAAATTATTAAAATTACTTGGGAAGGAGAAAAAATTGTCTCCATTACTTCCCGGCCACCAATTGAAGGCAAGAAACTGAGGCAACA
>JAMCYY010000069.1 GCA_023473205.1 Patescibacteria group bacterium | reverse complement strand
CTTTATATAAATTTGGTTTTTTAAAAAAATTTGAAAAAAAAGTTGGACATTTAAGAAGATATAGCGAAAAAGATTTGAAACAGAAATTAGAGCAAGTCGGATTTAATGTAATTTCAATAAAGAAAACAGAAGGTATTTTTCGAAACATGCTGTTTGTTTATGATGTGTTTGGAATTTTAATTAAAATGGCTAATAAATTCCCAACATTTGGTAACGTACTAAGTTTTGTAGACAAGATTAGTTTAAAATTATTTGGTTCATCTCAAGTAATTTTGTTAGCTGAAAAACCATGAAATTAATGCCAAAAATTGGAATTGATGGGAGGTATGCTGAGGGGAGGCTGACAGGAATTGGAAAATATATAAAAGGATTAGTTGGAGAACTTGCAGGACAGGGTTTAATTGTTGTTATATTTTACTCAAAGAAACCTTTAGAAAATATTAATGGCAAAAACATTATTCCAATTATCCTGCAGACAAGAAATAGATATGTTTTTGAACAGATTTTGTTACCACTTGCTTTAAAAAGAGAGAAGGTTAATCTTTTCCATGAACCAGGAAATTTGGGCATTCCTTTTTTTTGCCCTTGCCCTTCTGTCTTAACTGTCCATGATATTATTCCTTTGCTCGTGAATGATTATTTTAAAAAGTCTCCTTGGCAAAGATTATCTAAAGCGTCATACTCCTTAAGATTGCTCATTTCTTTGCTAAAAGCTAAACAAATTCTAACGGATTCAAAATTTACTCAAAATTCATTAATGCGAAAATTTTCTTTTGTAAAAAACAAAACCACGGTAATTTCACCAGGAATCTTTTGTTCAAAAGAAGAGAGAAATTGGTTGCCAATGGGAATAAAACCTGGTAATTTTATTTTAAACCAGGGAGGAATCGATAAACGAAAAAACTTATTGAAACTAATAAATGCTTTTGCTTTAATTAAACACGAATTTCCAAAATTAAAGCTTGTTATAACCGGTGAAAATCCTTCTTTAGAAACGGAGTTAAAAAAAGCAAGCCGTGATTTAAAAATTGAAAAGAAAGTGTTATTTACGGGATATCTTGCGGAAGATAAGCTTTGGAGTTTAGTGAAAAAAGCAGCTTGTATTTGCCTTCCTTCAGAGATTGAAGGGTTTGGTATGCCAGTCTTAGAAGGCTTTGTGGCTAAAGTTCCGGTGATTACCAGTAATAATTCAAGTTTAGAGGAAATTTCTAAGGGAGCAGCTTTTTTGATTGATCCAGCAAAGGTGGAAAATATTGCCCAAGGATTAAAAAAGATTTTAGGAAGCAAAAGGTTAAGGGAAGAACTGATTAAAAAAGGCTTTGACAGGGCAGCCAAATTTTCCTGGCCGCAAACTTCGAAGAAGATTTTAGAAATTTATGAAAAAATTTGGCTGGAGGAAAATGAAAGTTAAACCGAAAATTGCTTTAGTTGTCACAACATTAAATGAAGAAAAAAACATTGGTGATTTTTTGACTTCTGTTAAAAAACAAAGTTTAAGTCCGGATGAATTTGTCGTGGTTGATGGTGGCTCAATTGATAAAACTGTCGAAAAATTAAAAACTAGCGGCTTGGACATAAAAATTTATATTGAGCCAGGGGCAAATCGTGCTGTCGGAAGAAATTCTGGTGTGAAGAAGACCAAAAGTGAAATTATTGCTTTTGCAGATGCTGGCTGTATTTTAGAAAAAACCTGGTTAAGACAAATAACAAAGCCTTTTGTTGATCCGGAAGTGGCGGTGGTGGCTGGCTATTACCGGGCAAAAACAAAAAATGTCTTTGAAAAATGTGTTACTCCTTTTGCTTTAGTTATGCCGGACAAGATTAATCCTAAAAAATTTTTGCCGGCATCACGGTCAATGGCAATTAGAAAAAAAACCTTTAAAGAAACTAAAGGCTTTCCTGAGAATGGGCCGGATAATGAAGATTATGTTTTTGCCAGGCGGTTAAAAAAAATGAGAGTAAAGATTACCTTTAATGAAAAGGCGGTTGTCAGCTGGCTTCCAAGGGATAATTTGCAAAGTTTTTTTGTCATGATTTACCGTTTTGCCAGAGGTGATGCGGCCTTTGGTTTTAGAATTTTAAAAGTGACAACAATTTTCCTCCGTTATCTTTTCTTTTTGTCATTGTTAATGATCTCAGTTGCCTTTAGTGAATTCACCTGGTATTTTTTGGGTTTCTTTTTAGTTTACTTACTTTGGGCAGTCTTGAAAAATTACCGTTATGTTAAGGATTGGCAGGCATTTTTTTGGTTACCAATTTTACAAGTTACCTCTGATTTAGCAGTAATGATGGGAACAATTAAGGGAGTTTTGGGCAAGTTAAACCTTGAAGAGAGATGAGATATAATTAAAGTAGAACAGGATAAAGTATATCGTGCAAACTAAATCTCTCTTTGTACTTTGTGCTGTGTACTCTGCAATATGATTTCAGCTATTGTTTTAACTAAAAATGAGGGAGAAAACATTCAAGATTGCCTTGAAGGACTGAAGTGGTGTGATGAAATTTTAGTAATTGATGATAATTCTACTGATGAAACGGCAAAGCTCGCCAAAAAATCAGGAGCAAAAGTAATTCTTCATTCTTTGAATAATGATTTCGGGGCACAGCGAAATTTTGCCTTAGAAAAAGCCAAAGAAGATTGGGTTTTTTTTGTGGATGCTGATGAAAGAGTTAGCCCTGAGCTAACCAGAGAAATTCAAAAAGAGATTATTAAAAATAATTATATTAATGGATATTACTTTCACCGGTTAGATAATTTTATGGGAAAATTCCTTAAGCATGGAGAGATTGGAGGAATTGGAGAAAAGAGTATTTTGGGTGAAATAGGGGAGTTTGGGGGAGAAAAAGGCTTTGGCCGAATGAAAGGTTTGACAATTTTAAGGCTGGCCAAAAGGGGAAGTGGCCAGTGGGAAAGAAGGGTGGAGGAGACTTGGCAAATTCAAGGTAAGACAAAAACTTTCATAAATCCCCTACTTCATTACTCCCACCCTAATTTAAACCAATTTTTGGAAAATATAAACATGAGAACAACTTTAAATGCCCAGGCTTTTTATACAGAAGGTAAAAAAGTTAGTTCTCTGGATTGGTTGAAGCCTTTGGCTAAATTTGTCTGGAATTATTTTTTTAGGTTGGGTTTTTTAGATGGGATAGAAGGATTTGTTTTTGCGGTTCTGATGAGTCTGCATTCATTTTTGGTTAGAGGTAAACTTTACTTGCTTTGGCAAAAAGAAGGTAAATAAAAATGAAAAAAAAGATTCTTTTTTGGCTTTGGGCAATTTTTATTTTATCTTCTTATTTAATTAAAATAATCATTCGAGGAATGAAAAAATGGTAGATCTAGCTTTAAGCTTGGGTTTTTTTTCTTATTTGATCTTTGGTTTGGGTTTAGTTGGTTGGTTTGATAAATTAAACATAATCGGTTTTGTTTTCTTTCTTTGGTTTGTTATCCTAGGAATTAAAAAAAATATTTTAAAGATTATTTTGAATTTTGGGCGTGAGTTAAAAAAGGATAAAGTTGCCTTGTTTCTTTTTGGCCTTCTTTTGCTTCAAGCAGGAGTTAATTTGATTGGAGCCTTGGGGCCAGAGCTTGGTTTTGACGCTCTTTGGTATCATTTAACCTTACCAAAAATTTATTTAGAACAAAATAGAATTTTTTATCTTCAGGGGGGACTTTTTTATTACAATTTGATGCCAAAAATTACCGAGATGCTTTATCTTTTAGCCTTAGCCTTTTCTAAAACCGGAATTCTCGCAAAGTTGTTTCATTTTTCTTTCGGATTACTTTGTTCCGGAGCAATTTATAATTTGGGTAGAAAATTTTTAAACCAAAGACAAAGTTTACTGGCGGTTTTACTTTTTTACAGTTCTTTAGTCATTGGTTGGCTTTCAATAACGGCTTACATTGATTTAGCAAGAACTTTTTTTGAAATAATGGCTTTAAAATTATTTTTTGAATGGCTGGAAAAAAAAGAGATAAAAATTTTAACTGAATCAGCTATCTTGCTTGGCTTGGCAATAGCCACTAAGTTGTTTGCTTTCGTCAGCTTACCAATATTTCTAGTCATAATTTTTTTAAAATCCAGGAAAGTTGCTTATGTTTTATACTTTACTTTTTTTAGTTTGCTCATCCCCCTGCCTTGGTTTATTTTTTCGTTCATTGCCACCGGTAATCCCATTTTTCCTATTTTTAGTAGCGTTTTAAGTGCCTCTCATCAAATAAGTTTTAATCCTTTGCTTTATTTAAGAAATTTCTGGTTAGCTTTTTATAATTCTCCAGATCCAATTTCACCTGTTTATTTAATCTTTTTACCTTTAATTTTTTTCTTAATTTGGAAAAAAAGAGGTGTAAAAGATGAAAAAATTAAAATACTCTTTGTTTATTCAATTATTACCACTTTAATTGTTAGTTATTGGCAAGTTGAGAGATACCTTTTGCCTTATCTTTCTGCCTTATCTTTGTTAACCATTGCCCTCATTAAAGAAAGATTTTATAAAAAAAGTTTAGTAATGTTAGTCGCTTTTATCGCCATTATTAATATTGGTTATCGCTTTTTAGCTAACTTAAAATTTTTGCCGGTTATTTTCGGTAAAGAAGCGGCAGAACAATTTTTAAGCCAAAGTCTAAATTATAGCTTTGGTGATGTTTATGATGTTGATGGAGAAATGGGGAAAATTATTAAAAAAGATGATTTAGTTTTAGTTTTGGGAGGCCATAATCTTTTTTATTTGAATTTTCCTTTTGTCCATGAGTCTTATGTTCATCCGGGTACCTATTTTAGTTATTTATTAGTTCACAATGAACCTCTGCCCGCAAATTTGCACAATTTAAAATTAATTTATAATAATGAAAAAACAAAGAACAAATTATATTTGTATGGCCAAAAATGGCCTCAGGAACAATTTGTTTACTCAAGTGAAAAATACTAAAATTTTTTTACTCATTTTGATCTTAATTATTTTTCCTTTTGGTCAGCTTTTACGTTTTCATTTACCGAGTTTGCCGGTGGAAATTAAATTTCAGCCTTTAGAATTATTAGTATTTATTTATTGTGGTTTGTGGGTTTTTGCAAAAGCTAAGCGGGATTGCTTCGTCCGGTATAACACCGGACTCGCAATGACAGTGAAGACTTTATTTTTCCCTGAGATGCTGGTATTTTTTCTATTGGCAGCTGCTTCACTTTTAATTAAAATTCCGACTTTGCCGTTAAATGAATTTATACCGGCTTTTTTTTATCTTTTGCGGTTAGGAAATTTTTTTGTTTTTTATTTAGCACTTCGGGATTTTCTCCAAGAAGGGAAAAAGCCTTGGCAAGAGTGTTTGATTTTTGTTGGTTTAGGAGTAGCGCTTTTGGCTTTAGGCCAATATCTTTTTTTACCTGATACCCGTTTTTTACTAAAACTTGGCTGGGATGAGCATTATTATCGTGCCATTGGCTCTTTTCTTGACCCGGCTTTTACCGGACTCCTTTTAGTTTTGGCTTTTTTGACTCTATTTTTTAAATTTTTACGGCACGAAACACGACCTTGGTGGCTTTGGTTAAGTGGTTTGCTGATGATTATTGCCCTTGTTTTAACTTTTTCCCGAACCGCTTACCTGGCTTTATTTTGCGGACTCGCGATTCTTCTGGCAAAAGGTAAAAATTTAAAAATTTATCTTTTAATCTTACTTTGTTTTTTGAGCTTAATTTGGCTTGCTCCTAAACCAGGAGGTGAAGGCGTTAATTTAAAAAGAATCAGTTCTTTCTTGGCAAAAACAGAAAATTACAAAGAAGTTATCACGGTCATTAAAGATCATTTTTGGTTAGGCGTGGGCTTTAATACCTATCGTTATACTCAGCGTGATTTGAGCTTTGTGACGCCAATTAAATGGCAATCTTGGGAAACTTCAAATGCGGCTGCTGGAGCAGACAATAGCTTTCTTTTTGTCTTTGCCACGACAGGAATCTTTGGTTTTTTGAGTTTTCTTTTTCTTTGGGGAAAAATTCTCATGATCTCTTTTCAAAAGAAGGACAAAGGCAATGGTTTATTACTTTTTGCTTCAGCGGCGGCGGTTCTTTTGAGCGCTAACTTTAGTAATTTTTTGTTTTATCCCTGGATTATCTTTTGGCTTGATGTGCTTTTAGCGGTTTTTACGGCTGAAAGTTAAGCGTCCACTCTGCTTCATTAACATTCTGAGCCGGATCAGAACAAATAATTTTAAATTTATTTTCTCCTGAATTAAGTTTCACTGGATAAATGAAATTGCCCTCATTGTCCAAAACTACGACATGATCATTAATTGTAATTTTTGAGGTGATGTTAACTTTGCCTTTAAATTCAACATTAGGATTCTTTTTAACCAGAGAGTTGTTAGGTGGGTCAGTGACTTGCAAGTATGGCGGCTCGTCATTGTAAAAAACATGCCAAGTTTGCGAAGCTGGACTTTGTTTATCTTTGGCATCGCGGGCAATGGCATAAATGGCATTTTCTAAAACCGCTAAAGTAATGGTGCCTTCAAACTTACCTTCAGAATCGGTATCTAAGGTTTTGAGGTTTAAATCATTTAAGTAAATATCTACTTTTTCATTAGCAATTGAATAACCGCTGATAGGTAAAGTGGCAGAATTGGTTGCTTCAGGAATTGGATAAAGCTGCGGTGCGGGCAGGGCAATATTGTCTAAGCTTGACGAAGGCAAAGGTTTTTTATTTTGTAAAAGTTCGGAAATTTTTACCGCCGCGCTAATACCAAATTTAAAAATTAGGAAGAGTAAAAGAATGGTTAAAGAACCATAAAGTAAAGTTAAAAGCCAATATTTTTTATTGTTTTGCATGTCTAGGATAGCTTACCACAAAAATGTCACTTCTTGTTAGAGCCGAAGGTGAGATTTGAACTCACGACTTGCTGTTTACGAAACAGCTACTCTACCAGCTGAGTTACTTCGGCTAGTTATCTACTATATTTTACCAGATATGTGATCCCAATTCATTTCAAAAATGGCTTTGTGGTAGGCGCTGATGGGTAAACTTTCAATAATGATACCCATGATGTCTTTGTTATAGTCTAATATGGCCACTTTATTGTCATAAATATAGGTTTCTGCGCTGAATTCTGTGTTGGGCGGCAATAATTTTGTTTCTCTTAATGCCAGGTGGTCAAGTTTTTGTAGTTCCTTAGCTTGAGGATTGTTGACCGCTAAAACTCTGATTTTAATTCTCTTGCTGATTCTTTCCTGAATAAATTTGTCATGAGCCTGTTTGTCAAAGACTTTATTTTCTGTTTGTTGGTTGGTCCAAAGCAAAATTTCCCCTTTGGTTGATAAAATGTCTTTCCAAACCGAAACCAGTCCCTGTTTTCCTTCAAACACTTTTACTTTAGGCCTGATTTCTGAAGCTTGGTATTCGGCCTGAAGCAGGGGCAAATTTTCTTCCAGTTCTAATTCTTGTCTTTTTAATGTCCGCTGTCTCGCGGAAAGCATTTGTAAAATCTTAGTCGGTTCAAGTGCTGTTATTTTCTTTTTATAGCTTTTTAAATCTTCTTCTAAAAATCCTTTTTGTAGTAACTGTTGGGCAACTAAATAGGCGGTTGATCGCTGTAAATGCGATTCCTTAGCTACCTCATTTATAGTTGCCGAGCCAAGCTTAAAACAAGTTTGGTAAAACTTTATTTCTTTAGGCTCTAATCCTAAAGCGGCAAGAGTTTTGTTTATTATATTGTCCATGTGTATTGGACAGAATTATAGCACAAATATAATTAAATATCTAACAAAAATGGATAAAATTATCAAAGTAAAATTTGGCCGATCTTTGGGGATAAATTTAATTTAATAAAGGTTAAATCAGCGTTTTTTTGACTTCAAATTAGAAAAACGGTAGTCTATCAACTTATGACCGAATTTGAAAAACTAAATATGGACTTATTTCTTGAAAGTCCAATACCTTTGGAATTTTTACCACTTTCCGGCTGGAAGGATGTGCCGATACAAGAAAATGGTGAATCTTTAGTGGCTCTTGGTTCGTTTTCAAACAGTGTGGAAATTTTTACCCACGGAATATATTTTGGTGAAAAAGCCGACTCACCTTATTCTTTCGGGTCTTTAAATGGAGGATTAATAACCATGTTTGTCCGTCAGGGAGTGGCTGAGCAACTAAAAGAAGCACAAAGGCGATTAACCAAAGGCATGCACCTAATTGTTTATGATGCCTATCGTACTTTAGCAGTGCAGCAATCTTTATATGATCAATATTTTAGTGGATTAAAGACATTTCATTTTACCTGGACCAAAGATCAATTATCTTCGGAGACACAAAAATTTGTTTCTATCCCTTCGGTTAATCCTTGCCAGCCATCACCTCACAATACTGGCGGAGCTGTTGATGTGGCGATTTTTAAATTGCCGGAAAAAATTGAAATCGTGGTACAAAAAATTGATCAGGAGCTGGTTCAACTTGGGGAAAAAAGTTGGCAAAGAGTTTATCAACTGGAAATGAGAAAAATTGGTTTAATTGAAATGAATATGCAACTGCTTGATTTTGGCACCAGATTTGATTTTGCAGGAATTGAGGCTTCAGTTAATTATTTTGAAAAACTTGCAGTAGTGAGAAAGTTGTCGTCAAAGGAAGAAGAGATTCAAAAAAACCGAAGACTGCTTTATAACCTAATGAAAGCAGTTGGCTTTGAACCCTATGAAGATGAGTGGTGGCATTACAATTCTAAAAAGTCTCAGATGGGAGCAAAAATTGCGGGTCTTAATTATGCAGAATATGGCCCAATAGCACTTTCTGCTGATAATCTTGAATACGAGAAAATGAGAAGTGGGCACTGGCTGGGTTCGATAAAAATTTTTGAAAAGGGAATTTCACCAGAAAAAAGTGCGGCAGAGGCGGGTGTTTTAGAAGTAGGTGATATCAGAAAAACAAAATCGCCATCAAAAAGCCATTGTCCTT
>JAMCYY010000095.1:2437-8948 GCA_023473205.1 Patescibacteria group bacterium | reverse complement strand
TGTTTTTCTAACATTGCTTTCACTTTTTCTGGTAAAAAAGAAAAAAAATTATTGGGCAGCCCTTTGTCTTGGTTTGGGCGGAGCTTTTAAAATGTTTCCTTTGTTTTTTTTACCTTTTCTGGCTCTAAGTGAAGGAAAATCCTGGGCGAGTAAGATTAAAATATTATTAGTAGGTTTGCTTCCCTATTTATTATCAATTGCTCCATTTGTTGGGTCAGGAGTTTTCCGCCAAACTGTCCTTTTTTCAAATCAATCGCAAAAAATGCTTTTTGCTAAAATTATGGTTTCCGGCGCTGAATATCTTTCCTGGTTTGTTGTTTTTTATGTCTTTCTGCTCGCTCTTTCTTTTAAACAAAAAAAAGATTTATGGTCTTGGTTTTTAGCAGTTTTGCTCGTTTTCTTTTCCTTTACTCATTATCATCCGCAATGGTTTTTATGGATTACTCCTTTTTTAGTTTTCTTTATTGTGGAAAGGCCAAAATATAAAATTTTAACTTTAGGCTTGTTTTTTTGCTGGTTAACAATTACTTTACTCTTTGAGCCATCTTTATCCTTAGGCCTTTTTTCCCCAATTTCACCCTCTTTAATTAAGGCACCTGACTTATCGGAGGCACTTAATCATTTTTATCCGGTTTTTGAATTTAAAAGTCTGGTGAGAAGTATTTTTGCCGGGCTTTCCGCTGTGATTGCTTTCCTGATTTTAAGAAGAGATGAAACGATTTAAATTTCTTGGGCCATTTTTTTACATTATTTTGATTTGGATAATTTTATTTTTCCCTTTTTGGTCTAAGGGTTGGTTGCCTATTCCTGCGGATATTATTACCGGGGTTTATTTTCCCTGGTTGGATTATAAATGGGGTTTTCCGGCTGGTGTCCCGGTTAAAAATCCCTTGTTAAGTGACATTCCTTCACTTTTATATCCTTGGCGCTCTTTTGTTATTGATCAGCTTAAGAGCTTCCGGGACACCAGCCGGAATCCTTATTATTTTGGTGGTATGCCGCTTTTAGCCAATTTTCAATCCGCGGTTTTTTCCTATGTCAATTTGTTTTTCCTTTTTTTGCCTAAAGCTCTTGCCTGGTCAGCCGGGGTGATGCTTTCGCCTTTATTGACAATGATTTTTTTCTATTTATTTCTTCGTCAAAAAAAATTAGGCAAGTTACCTTCTTTACTTGGGAGTCTTACCTTTGGTCTTTCCGGTTTTCAGATTGCTTGGTTAGAATATAATGTCCACGGACATACGGTTTTATTTTTTGTTTTAATCCTTTTAGCTCTTGATAAAATTTTAAGCGGAAAAAAGGGTTTTTGGTTTCTTTTGCTTTCACTTCTATTGGCTTTTCAAATTTTTTCCGGATATTTTCCCCTGGTAATTTATAGCGCCATAATTTTTCTTTTATATACTTTATTTTTTTATGTTATTCCGGAAATACAAAACAAAAAATTTATTTTCAGTAAATATTTCTATTTATTTTTAGCCACTTTCTTGGGAGTTCTTCTTTCCGCTATCCAATTGCTGCCAGGGTTTGAGTTAACCAATCTTTCTATCCGTCTTAATGATCCTTCAGTGATGGCGGCGAGTGCTTCTCATTTACCACTGTCTAATTTGCTTACTGTTTTAGCCCCTGATTTTTTTGGTAATCCTGCTACCGGTAATTATTTTGGTAAAGGTTTTTATGATAATTTTTATTTTTTTGTTGGAACAGGAACTTTAATTTTTGCTTTTTTAGCACTTACCTTTTTTCGCAAAGATAAAAATGTTTTTTTCTGGACTAGTTGTTTAATCTTTTCTTTGATCATGATTTTCGACAATCCCTTGGGTCATTTTTTAGAAAAAGTTTTTTTTCTTTCCGGCGGCGTTGCCTCCAGAGCTTTATTTATTACTGATTTATCTTTAGCGATCTTAAGTGCTTATGGAATGGAAAAGATAATTAAAGAGAAGGTGAATGAAAAAAAACTATTTCTAATCCTTGGTTTGCTTTTTCTTTTGTTGGGATTGGCGGTAATAATTTCAGCTTCAATTACAAATCCGTTTTATCGTCAGGTGGCTCGAAAAAATTTACTCTTGCCTTTAGCCTGTTTAAGTGCTTCCAGTTTACTTATTTGGGGATTAAACCGTTATCGAAAATTACGCTTTTACGGAATTTCTGGTGTTCTTTTGATCGTTAGTTTTCAATTATTGTATTCTGCCAAGAAATATCTCCCTTTTTCTAAGAAAGAGTTTATTTTTCCCCGGACCCCAGTGATTGACTATTTGCTTAAAGAAAAAGAAAAAAACAAAGAACCGTTTCGAATTGAAATTGGTGACGTTATTCCTCAAAATTTTCTTATGCCTTATGGCCTCGAGGCGGCTTCTGGTTATGATGCTTTGTTACCTAAACAAATGGGGGAATATATTTCTGTCTTAAAAGCAGGGAAGGTGGAAGAAAAAATTGCCCGAGTACAATTTATTAATAATTGGAGCTCTCCACTTTATCCTCTTTTCAATAATCGTTTTGTTTTGGCTAAAAAAACGGATAATCTTGGACGATATACCCCTTTGGGAGAAATTCCTCCTGTTTTTAAAACTTCTCGTTTTGAATCTGTTTTTGAGGACAAAACAGTGGTGGTTTTAAAAGATAAGTTAGCTTTGCCACGGGCATTTTATGCTACCGACTATCTCGTCAGCCAAAATGATCGAAATTTTCCTTTGTTAGCAGAAAAAAATGATTTTAGTCAATCCATTATCTTGGTAGATTTTCCTAAAAAAAATCTCTCAGATGTTCCTTTAACTAATAAAATTACTTGGTTAGAATATGAAGCCAATAAAATTATCCTTTTAACTGAAAATTCTGGCCCGGGTTTCCTCTTTTTAGGGAATAATTATTTTCCTGGCTGGCTGGCAACTGTTGATGGCCAACCAACAAAAATTTGGCGGGCAAATTATACCTTTCAATCAGTTTGGGTTGATGCCGGGCGTCATTTGGTGACTTTTGAATACAAGCCAAAAAGTTTTCTTTACGGTGCAGTAATTTCTCTGGTGGCTTTGGCAAATTGGCTACTTTTATTTATTTTCTGTCTTTATAAAAAGGTATGGAAAAAACTTCTTTCAAAAAAGCTCTAATTTTTCTTTTGCCTTTTCTTTTTTTCGGACTGCTGACGGCTGTTTTGTTTAAACCGTTTATTTTGAAACATTGGCTGCCGATTCCCGGGGACATTCTTATTGGCCACTATTATCCCTGGAAAGATCAAATTTGGGGAGGAAGGATTGCTGGCTATCCCATTAAAAATTTTCAAATTTTTGATGGGATTTTACAAACTTTACCCTGGCGGCTCTTAGCCATTGATCAAATGAAGACAGGATCTTTGCCGTTTTGGAATCCCTATATTATGATGGGGATGCCGCTTTTAGCCAACTTGCAAGCAGCGGTGTTTTATCCTTTTAATATCCTTTTTTTTGTTTTACCTCACTTGGATGCCTGGAGTTTATATATTTTTTGTCAGCCACTTTTAGCCGGACTTTTTGCTTATGCTTTAGGACGCAGTTTACAAAGATCACGTTTGGCCTCACTTTTTTTAGGGACCCTTTATGGTTTTTCTTTAGTGATGATGAATCATTTAGAACTGGGAATTGATGGGCATACGGCTCTTTGGCTGCCTTTATCTTTAGCCTTGATTAATAAGATTGACGAAACAGGTAAGGGAAGGTGGGCAGTTTGCCTTGCCTTTAGTGTACTAATGACCCTTTTAGCTGGTTATCCTCCACCGGCAATTTATAGTCTGATAGTGATAACCTTTTACTCAATTTTTAAAATCCGTCCGCTTTTCGGAAATAAAAGCCTGCTGATAATTTTCAGCTTGTTAATTGCTTTTTTCTTGTCAGCACCACAGTCATTACCTTTTGCCGAGCTTTCCCGAAAAGTGGTCAGAGATGAAAACCAGTTTGGCGTCTCAAGTTCAGAGGCTTTTTTTATTCCCTGGGAAAATTTAACCATGATGCTTGCGCCTGACTTTTTTGGCCATGCGGCAACTAATAACTTTCATTCCAATTTTTATTTTTCTGACACTCCGGCAATCGGGATCATTGGTCTACTTTTTGTTTTTTATTCCCTGTTTTTTTTGTTAAAAAAGAAAGAAGTCACTTTTTGGTGGCTATTTTCTTTCTTTCTTTTTTTGTTAATGTTGGATACGCCATTCAATAGGTTTTTAAGAATGATCAATCTTCCCTTTATTTCTTCAGTTTCACCAATCAAGATGACTTGGGTTACTGTTTTAGCTTTAGCCGTTTTGGCCAGTTTTGGTTTTGATTATTTTATTTCTTTACTCAAAGAAAAAAATGTCAACAATTTTTCAAAGATTGTTGGTCCTATATTTATTCTTTATGAATTTTTATTGCTTCTTTTTTCGTTTGCTTTTCTTACTTTGGAAGGGGAGCGTTTGTCCGTTACTTCGAGGAACCTTTTTTTCCCTTGTCTGTTTATTTTTGTCTCAAGTATCGTTTTATTACTGATAAATCTTTTTTCTAAAATAAAAACAATTGGTTTGGTTTTTATTCTTCTTTTATCATCTTTAGAGCTTTTAAGGGAGGGGATTAAATATAATGGTTTTGTAGAGGCAGACCTTGTTTACCCGCAAGTTGAAATTTTAAATAAAAATAAAGATAACTACCGTTTTCTTACTTTAGATCGGGAAATGTTGCCGGTGAATGCCAATATTCCATACGGGCTGAAGACGATTAATGGTTATGCCTCAATTTATGACCAACGCTCAGGGCAGTTAGTGGCCTTGGCTAATAAAACATCTCCATTAACTAATTTGCAAGGTTTTCCGCGGACAATTTTCCAAACAGAATTTAATTCGCCAATGATTGATCTTTTAGGGGTGAGATACATTTATTCCTTAACGGAAATTACCAGCTCTAAGCTGCAATTGCTTTATAATTCTGGAAAAACAAAAATTTATGAAAATACAAATGTTTTTCCTCGAGCTTTTTTGACCGGTAAGTATTTTGTCGCTAAAAA
Organism: Patescibacteria group bacterium; assembly: GCA_023473205.1. Taxonomy (GTDB): domain Bacteria; phylum Patescibacteriota; class Microgenomatia; order UM-FILTER-40-11; family UM-FILTER-40-11; genus JAMCYY01. The sequence goes on along the minus strand of JAMCYY010000095.1, from coordinate 3,953 downwards.
TGATTTAGAAATTGCCAATCGAATGCTTGGGATTGATTTGCATAAAGAAGTTGTCTTGGCCGAAATTCCCGAGGGCTTGGTTAATAATGATAATTTTATTTTTAGTGGGGAAGTGAAATTCCTAAAAGAAGATGATAATCACTTAGAGATTAAAACTATTTCCGAAGATCCCGCTTTATTATTATTAACTGATACTTATGATCCCGGCTGGCTAGCTACCATTGACGGACAAAAGACTAAAGTTTTAAGAGCAGACTTTAATCTAAGGGCCGTGATTGTTCCTAAAGGGGAACATCTGGTGAACTTTGTTTATTTTCCAAACTCGTATAGAATGGGTTTAATGCTTTTAGCTTTAGGTTTATTATTAGCGGTAATGGTCTTACCCCTAATGGTTAAAAAAAGAATTTTTTAATGATAATTTTTAAAGCTTTATTTATTATTTCTTTATACCTTTTTCCGGGAGTTTTTTTCTTAAAGAATTTTAATTTAAAAAAAATTGGCCTGGCAGTACTGATTTCTTTTGTCCTTAATAGCCTTCTTTGGTTTTGGCTTCTTTGGCTTTTTAAATTAAATCCCCAATTATTAATTACAGCTGGCTTGGCTTTTAATCTGTTTTTTTTCTTTATTGCAAAAAAGATAAATTTTGAGCTATACGGAGAATCGGGCAGTAATGTTTATAAAATAACTTTCGGATTAATTGCTTTCTTGATTTTATTTATAACGGCTTTTTTGTATTATCCTTTAATTAAACCAGTTTGGATTGATGGTTACCAGTTTTTTCGTTTTCCAGGAGTCTTTGATGCTTTTAAACATTTATTTGTGGTTACCGCCATTAAGGAAACCGGTGTTCCTCCATTTCACCCTTATTTTCCCCAAGCAACTTTATCTTACTATTACGGGTGGTATATTTTGCCAGCGGTTGCCAGCTTAATAACCAACCTTGATTTTAAGTTTGCTTTTTACATTCATTTTTTGATTACTGTTTTACTTTATTTATTTTTGACTTCTTTTCTAATAAAGAAAACAATTTCTGAGAACCTTGGCCGGGTAATTGCGTTAATTTTTGCTACCGTTGGTTTTGGTTGGGATATTGTGCCGACACTTATTTATTGGGGCCAAAGGCAGGGGATAATTCACATTGAAATATGGATCAGCCACTTGAAAACTTTATTGCAAATTACTTCTTTCCCTACAGCCATAATTTGGGTTCCTCAACATTTACTAGCGGTGATGATTTCTCTTTTGGTGGTTAATTTGCTGATGAAGGCAAAGGACGTCAAGATTTATCTCTTGGCTGCCGTTCTCAGCGCCTATGTAGTTTTTAGCAGTATTTTTGTCGCTATTAGTTTATTTGTTTTTATAATTTTTACCTTTGTTAAGAAAATCCTTGAACACCAGGAAAAATTTACCCGGATATTCGTTCAATATTTGTTTATGGGAGGAGGGGTATTTTTAATTTTATTTCCTTATATTCTTTCTTTATTGTCTCAAAGAGGAAATATTTTAAAATTTCAGC
>JAMCYY010000095.1:0-2384 GCA_023473205.1 Patescibacteria group bacterium | reverse complement strand
AATAATTAATTTTTTGCCTGATTCCCTTTTTACCCTCCAATTCACTTTTTAATCTTATTTTCGACCTGATTTTTGAGTTTGGCGGGGGAATTATTCTTTTTGTTATCATCGGTCTGAAAAAACTGAAGTCTTCTCCTTCATTTGTTTACCTCATTATCCCTTCCTTTATTTTTCTCTTCGCTGTCCATATTATTACTTCTCCGACAACTAATGATTTCGGCATGAGAAGTTTACTGATGGCCCAGGTTGTCTTGGCAATTTTTGCCGGATGGTGCGCGGGAAAAATACTTAACGAACTAAGGGAATCAGGCAAAAAATTAATTATTTTTCTTTTGCTCACTTTTTTGTTCTTTTCTCTGGTCTTAAGCTTGTCTGGTTTGGGCTATGAGTTTTATGGCCGCTGGAAGGAAAGAAAAGTTTTGCGCTGGGAAGAATCGCAACTGCTTCTTTGGATTGAAAAGACTAAGTACGGAGAGAAAACCGCCTTTTTCGAGGCTAATGAGGCTTATACTGCGGCTGAATTAATTCCGGTTATCAGCGGAAGAGTGACCAATACTTTGGGAACTTTCGGAGGTTGGGTTTATCTGACTAACAAAGATGCCCAAATTCGGGAAAATTATTCTGTTTCGACAATTTCTTCCTATTTAGAAAGAAGTATTGATTTTGATCTGGATGATTTTCTTAAAAAAACAGGTAATTGGCTCGCTTATGTTAAACCAGATTATCTTATTATGAGAAATAAACTTTGGGTCGAAGAAGACATTAATCCGTTTTTAATTATCTTTAAACAATTGTTCCCGGAAACATCTTTTGAAGTAGGAAATTATACGGTTTTTCTTTATCCTAAAATGGATAAGGAAAAATTTTATAAAGTAAAAGAGAGCATTACTCCCATTTTAAAAGAAGAGGTAATTCCAGGGAAAGAAAGTTTTTTTCTTCCTCTGGGCTTTTATCTTGTCAAAATTTGCGGCCAAAATCATTCCGGGACATTTACCCATCTTGATTTGAAAATTGAGCGTTATTTTTCTTTACTTTATACAAATCTTCAGGATAACGAAGAAAAATGTTATCAGCGTCTCTTTTGGTCACCCAAGGATAATCAATACGTTTTTGTTTTACAGTCAAGCCCAAAAATTCCTTTACAAATTGAGATTGAAAAGCTTAATTTGCCGTCTTTATGAAGCTAAATTGCTGCTTTAATTTTTTTTACAAAAGTTTTATAATTCAACGCATATGGTAAATAAAACAAATCTTTCATCTTCCCGCCGAGTTAAAAGTTTGAAAAAAAAGCAAGAAATTATTCCAGAGGAAGAATCTGTGATTACTAAGTTATCTGAGGAAAAACCAGTTGCTTCTGAAAAAAAGATAAACATTTTTTTGGTAATTATTATTTTGGTAATTATCGGATTTGGTGGTTTTCTTTTCCGTGATAAATATTTAGCTGCAATCGTTAATGGAAAACCAGTTTTTACTTTTCAACTTAATCAGAGATTGAGTTCTGTTTATGGTAAAGAAACATTGGAAAATTTAATTGTTGAGGAACTGATTAAACAGGAAGCAATTAAAAATAAAGTGACGGTTGGCGAAGAAGAGATTAGTCAAGAAGTCGATAAACTTAGTAAAAATTTAGGTGAGGGGACAAAAATTGAAGATGTCTTAAAAATGCAAGGCATGACGCTTCAGGATTTTCGTAATCAATTAAAAATGCGACTTCAGGTGAATAAAATTTTAGAGAAAAGTTTAACTATCTCTGATGAAGAAGTTAGCAAATATATCAAGGATAATGAGAAACAGATGACGGCAACTGCTGATGCTGATAAAAAAGAAGAAGCGAAAGCAGCAATTAAAGAGCAGAAATTGAGTGAGCAGATTCAGTCCTGGGTTACTGATCTTTTGGCTAAAGCCAAGATAACCAGGTTCTTAAAATAACCTCTTGTAATGATATAGGCTCCTTATGATAAAATTTGGCTATGGATGTTTCTATTATTATTACTTGTTGGAACGGAAAGAAACTTTTAGAAAAAAATCTTCCTGCGGTTATTAAAGCAGCAAAAAATCCTCGGAATCGTATTAAGGAAATCTTAGTCGTTGATGACGCTTCTTTGGATGACTCGGTTAAATTTCTTGAGGAAAATTTTCCAGAAACAAAAGTAATTCGTCAACCAAAAAATTTTGGCTATGCCGTTACCTGCAATACCGGAGTAAAGATGGCCAAAAACGAACTGGTAGCAATCCTTAATCTTGACGTTGTTCCCTCAATAAATTTTTTAGAAAGTGTTTTTCCTTTATTGGCAAACAAAAAAGTTTTTGCCGTCTCCTTTAATGAAGGGCAATTTGGACCCGGTAATCTTGTCTGGGAAAATGGTTTTTTTGCAGATTAAGAA
>JAMCYY010000102.1 GCA_023473205.1 Patescibacteria group bacterium | reverse complement strand
ATTTAACCGAGAAAGATGTTTTCCCTGTCCGGGGAAAAATCATCAAAAAACTAGGGGAAAAGGGGATTGGGTTAAAGACTGCATAATTTAACAGTTCTTTTTAAGGGGTTAGAACTGGTGTATTTGTGGGCACAAGAGTAGGAATTATAGTAGGCATTGGTGTACTCGTTGGCATCGGCGTTGGAGAAGGACTCCAGTCCCAAGGAACGTTAACCCCAATTCTTGCTTCCTGAGTGCCCACATTGCCCTTAGAATCCTCAACCACTCCCCGAATGGTGTATTTTCCGTCTGAAAGGGTTAACCCCAATTCATAAGGCGGAGAAGTAATCACTTTCTTTGATTCTCCGTTTACAAAAATTTCCACCTTGGTAATATCATTAACCGAAACAGGGTTAACTTTTACCGTAAAGTTTGTTCCCAATTGTTCCTTATCTTTCGGTGACTCAAAATCAACATTAACCTGGTTTAGGGTATCACAATAATCAGTTGGCGGATGATAACGCTCATCTCCCTGTTTAGCAATCCAGTCATCAATACCTTTTTGCCAACGGTTAGGCTCTTCCGGCTTAGCCAAAACATCAGTTTCTTTGAAAGTAAAAAATTCTTTCTCATCATAATCATTGCGGGCAATGTCCACTGGCGTAGCTAATTTTTTCTGGCTTTTGCAAATTTTTAATTTTTGATGGAGTGGGTCTTCAGCTGTTGGCTGGGTTCCTTGGATAAAATATTCAACCCGTGAAGGAAGTCCATCATGTGAGGAGTATCCGGAAACATTATCTACCTCTTGGGTAATAACTGTTGAAGGCTGGACAAAATCCTCCTTAGGTTTGTCCTTTAAATATTCCAGCATTATTTTGCGCCAAATTGGTGCTGCCCCGGAAACACCGGAAACCAAACTGGTCATTTGGGTGTTATCATTATTGCCCACCCAAACTGTGGTAATCACTTGCGGCGTCCAACCAACAGTCCAGTTATCTTTGCGGTCATTGGTAGTACCGGTTTTAACTGCCACTGGCCTATCAGTAAATTTAAGTAAACTATTTTCTCCGAAAGTCATCTTACGGGCTTCATTATCTGAAAGGATATTGGAAATAATATAAGCTTCGCCTTCGCTTAAAACTCTTTTTCCGGGAATCGGCCTGAATTCTTCCAGAACATTGCCGTCTTTATCAGTAACTTTTCGAATTGCCGTTGGTTCAACTTTTAAACCAGTATTGGCAAAAGCACTATAAGCCGAGGTTAATTCCAAAGGTTTTACTTCACCGCCGCCAAGGGTAACGGAAAGACCTAAGCGTGACAAATTTTCCGCTGTTGGCTCAAGCGTAGAAATGCCCATATCATAAGCAGTTGTCAGCATCTCCTTTACTCCAACTAATGAAAGCATTTTTACAGCCACAATGTTGATCGAATTACCTAAAGCAAAACGTACCTGCATCGGCCCATGTTCTTTTTGGTCATAATTAGTGGGGATGTATTCCGGTTTTTCCACGTTTCCCGGGAAAGTTGTCAAGGTATCCATAATCATAGTTGAAGCGGTATAACCTTTTTTTAACGCCGTAACATAAGTTACCGGTTTAATGGTTGAACCTGGTTGACGTTTAGCCGTAATGACATTATATTTTCCATCATAATTTGGGTCATCGTAATTTTTACTGCCCACCATGGCTAAAATTTCTCCATTTTGCGGATCTAAAACCACGGCGGCGCCATTAGTGATGTGCATTTTTTCTACCTTGGCAATTTCCGAAGTGACAATCTCTTGAACTTTTTCCTGAAAATCTAAATCTAAGCTGGTAGTGACCCGCAGTCCGCCATTTTCCACGACTTTCTCACCATACTTATCTTCCAAAAGTTTTTTAACATACATTACAAAGTGAGGCGCTTTCAAAGTGCCGCTTTTGGAGGCAAATTTAATCTGATCAAGTTCAGATAAGGAAGCCTTTTCCTGGTCTGAAGAAATATAATCATCTTCCCGCATGCGTCGCAAAACATCTTTGGTTCTGGCAACATAAGCTTTAGGGTAATTGCCGTCAGGCGAATAATATGAAGGACTTTGCGGCAAACCGGCTAAAATTGCCGATTCGGTTAAAGATAATTCAGAAACACTTTTACCAAAATATGTTCTCGCGCCTTCCTCAACACCCCAAGCAGTTCCGCCATAAGGCGCTTCATTAAGATACATTTGCAAAATTTGGTCTTTTGAATATTTTGACTCAATTTCTAAGGCTAAAACAAATTCTTTAATTTTTCTGATGACTGACCTTTCTGAAGTTAAAAGGACATTTTTCACCAGCTGCTGGGTAAGGGTAGAGCTTCCTTGAAGACGGTGTTTAACAAAAACATAATAAACAATCCTTAAATAACCTTTAGGGTCAAAACCTTTATGCTTATAAAAATCTTTATCTTCAATGGCCACGGTTGCCTGTTGCAAAGTTTTGGGCACTTGATAAAGCTGAACCGGCGTTCTTTTTTGACTTTCATAAACATCATAAATGAGTTTATTATTGCGGTCATAAATTTTCGTGGCAAAGCCTTCCCGCCGGACAATCCGGTCCGGCTGGGGCAAATCTTTGGCTAAAACTACCAAGGTTATGCCGACAATTAAAGATCCGGCCACAACTAAAATAAAAGCCCAAAAAGCAATGAGTGAAGCCAAATGAGGAACAGTTAATTTTCTCGGGAGCTGAAGCTTTTTTTTGGTGGCAGCCACCACTAACGGCCCAGCTTCCTTAAGCTGGCTAAGCCTTTTTTTCCATATCTCTTGCCACTGAATTTGAGCCATAAACTTAATATACCATATTTTTTAAAGTAAAAAGTCATTTCTTTTTAAAAAAAGAAAGATTGGGGACAAGGATACTAAAGGCAATTAAAAATCCACCAAGAATTTCCTTTATTGTGGGGTATTCCCGGAAAGCAATTGCCGCGAAAATTGGGGCAAAGACTAATTCAGAAGAAATTACGATTGTCCCTAGATTTAAGTCAAAGTTTTGAAAGCCTACCAAGGTTAAAAAAGAAATAGACATCAACAAAAAACCAAAAATTAAAACAACAATTAAAGTCGAAATTGAAATATTCACTGGTAAGGCTTGATTTATTACACCCATTAAAAGTAGGGTAACAACCGCAACCACAAACATTTGCATTCCCGCAAGTACAAACCTTTCAACCTTGCCACTTAACAATTTCCTAAAAACATTTACTCCTGTGTCAAAAAAACCACTAATAATTCCAAATAAAAAGCCTAAATTAAAATTTACCAAAGAAAAGGGATATGATAACAAGAAAAGACCAAGAACTGTAAGCAGTAAGCTAAAAAACTTTACCGAAGTTATTTTCTCTTTAAAAAAAATTTTTCCTATAAAAAAAGACGAAAGCAAAGCTGAAGCATAAAAAGCAAATATAGCTGTTACAATTTTAGTATTCAACATGGCTAAAACAAAAAAAATTCCATCAAGAGGAGAAAAAAATAAATAACCAAAAAGATGTAATTTGTTTACTTTATTCAGTGATAATCTTTGTTTAAGAAGAAAGGCAATAATTACAGCAAAAAAAAAGCCAATAAAGCTTCTTGTAGTAATTTGTTGATATGTCGTTAATTCTTTATTTAATAGTCTAATCCAAATACCAAAAGTTCCAAAAATAATGCCTGAAGCCAATAAAGCAAAAAAACTCTTAAATTTGTTCATCTTAATCTGAAGACATTATAATAAAAAATTCCTAAATAGCGAAAAAGTTCTTTATTTTTTTTGCAATTCCTTAAGAAATTGCGTTATACAAAAATTCTGACCTGCAACCAATGGTTCATCTTCTCCTCGTTGTTTTGCCCAACTAAACGCGTTTGTTCGACATCCTCCCAGGCAGAGGTCATGTTCCGGACAGTTTTTAGAACTACACATCCCTCTTAAATTTTTATGAAGCCATTCAGAAGTAACTAATTTTTTTGTTATATTTAAACCTTTTTCAGAAAAGGTACCGATTTTAAATTCTTCAAAAGAAACTCCTTGAAAGCAACCATAAATAAGATGGCTTCCCAACATCAGTCCTAAATATTGCTGATCAATAAGCGGACACAAATACATACTTTGGGGCCACGTATCTACCTTACCCGCTAAATAACGAAAGATTGTCTTGTTATAAAAATTTACACCAAAATTTCCACCATATAAACTAAGCTTCATTTTACCTTTTACCAAATGTCGCGCAGTATTTAAATTTCGTAAAAAACAATGAAGATCTTCTTCGTTAGCAAAAATATTATTTGGTAAATTTTTTCCTTTGCCTAAGGGCTTCATTCTTGTAAAAACAATATCTTTAACTCCTAACTCTGAAGCTTTTAAAACAGTACTCACAACCTCATCAACATTTTTTTTGTAAATTGGCATAATCGTATTAACCTCGAAACCTGATTTTATTGCCATCTGAATATTAAGAATTAATTGATTGTATGCTTCAGGTTTTTCTTTTGTATATTCAAGGTATGTTTCAATTGATCCAGGAAAAGTAATGCTTAATTTTTTAATGTTTTCTTCTTTAAGTTTTTCTAACATTCCTGGAACATGAAGTAATTTACCATTAGTAATGACTCTATCAATGCCAAATTTATTGTATAAATTCAGAAGAGGAAAATCTGTTGTTATTTCTCGAGGATAAAAGAAAAGAACATTCTCCTTATTTGCCGTTACCTTTTTCGCGATTTTTTCAAATTCATCAAGTGTTTGTTCATCAACTTTTAGATCAATACCATTATGGTATTCACGAAAATAACAATCATGACAATTTTGATTACAATGATTAGGAATAATAATATCAATAGCTTTTTTTTTAGGCTTTGATTTCATTCTTTCCAAAAGCTCTTTCTTACCGGAAAATCCAGTCGCTTTTTTAATGCGTTCATCTAAACTTCCACAAATAGTAATAAACGTATCGTAATATTTTAATTTATTCATTTTTACACATAAAATATGTATAACTATGGGTCAATGGGTCAATTTTATCATATAGGTGAATTCTAAGTGGAATCCGAACACTTCTTGCATTTTAACTCTTTTTTAAAAGCTTCTCTAGGTGTCTGATATCCTAGGCATTTTTTAGGCATATTGTTTATTTCCTTTAATATTTCATCCAGTTCAAATTGGGTTAATTCTGAGAGATCTGTTTTTTGGGGGATGTACCTTCTTAAGATGCCATTGTGGTATTCGTTTGATCCTTTTTGCCAAGCACAGTTGGGGTCACAGAAGTAAGTTTTTAGGTTAAACCATCTTTGAAGTTTGAGGTGGTTGTAGTTTTCTTTGCCATTGTCAAAGGTAACACTTTTTCTGGCTTTTTTAGGGAAAGATTGGAGGATGTCCTTTTGGGCTTTTACCCCATATTCTGAGTCAATATTTAAGAGAATTTTTGCTTGATAGTATCTGGTTTTTCTTTCTAGTAAAGTTTGTATTCCTTTCTCGTGTCCTTTGCCTTCAACCACATCAGCTTCCCAGTGACCAAATATTTTTTTAGAGTTAATTTCTTCTGGTCTGAGCCTAATGCTAACTCTTTGTGCTATTCCTTTTCTGTAAAGGTATCTGCCATACCAAGGTCTTCTTTTCCTGTGATGCCTAACTAAATATTCATGAAGATTTCTTTTTTTGCCATCAGAAGAGTAGATGTATCGGTAGATAGTTTCATGACAAATTACAGTTTTGTTATTGTTTATTTTTTTAAGTCTTCCCGCAATCTGTTCAGGACTCCAACCTCCTCTAAGTTTTTCAAAAACATAGCTGTAAATTTTAGAGTTTTTTAGAGGATTTGTTTTACGACTTTGTCTGTTTCTATTGAGACTTAAAGAGTTGGCAGCAATTGATTTGTATTCTCCCTTAACACTATTTCTGTTGATTTCATCAGAGATACTGGAGACACTTCTTCCAAGTTTTTTGGCAATGTTTCTTAAAGAAATTCCTGAAGCTAACAGAACAGCAATTTGGTCTCTTTCAGAGGCTGAGATTTTCTTATTTTTCTTCATATCCGAACATTATACTGTTCGGATTCGTTTTAGAACTTACTCAATTTCAAAATACTTATTATCACCCCTTTATTATTAATAAAAAACAAAAAAAGATAAATTACAATTACCGGAAAGACGATAAACTTTTCAAACCATTTACCGGTTTTAATTCGCCATTCTTTTAATGGCGGAAAACCAATTTTCCAAGTTAACGGAAAAAATAATGGCAAACCTTCTTCTGTAAAAGCATCTAATAAAAGATGCGAAACTAAGCCAATCATCACGGCTGAGATAACTAAAGAAACATTGATAAAATTTGAATTTAAAAGCTTAGGCAAAAGCCAGGAAAGAAGATGATAAAGTAAAAAAAAGCCAATAAATGAATGAGACAAAGTCCGATGAGAAAGAAAAAGCTTTTTAAAAAACTTCCCTAAATAGTCTCCTCCCGGCAGTAAATCCCAAAGCCGATTAGTCGCCTGATCCATATCAGGGATAAGCGAGCCAATAATATTGCCAACTAAACAGGCGGCTGCAGTAATTAAATTTAAAGAAGCGGGAGGATAATATGCGGCAACCGTCACCAAAGAGGCAAAGGCAAATAAATCATGAGTTCTTGAAGTCATTTAAAAGGTATTGTATCACCTTACTTTAAAGTTTGGCCGATAATCACCACGATATCACTTTTCTCTGAATCTGAAAGAACTTCATTATCACTTAAAGTATAAGTCTTTGATAAAAAAGTTTTAAGTTGATTAAGGAATACTTCTTCAACTTCTTTTTTGGTCTTGATAATTGTTTCTTTATAATTTGAATTCGCAGCATTACCCGTGGAGGCAATCTTAAAGCCCTCTCCTTCGAGAGACTTCTTTAAACGGCCTGCTTCACCCTGGGTTTTACCGCCATTAAGGACAATAATTGAATATTTAGCTAAATCAACTGGTTTTTCTGTCGGGGAAGCAGTAGGTAAAACTTGATTTTGCGCTTCTTTTATCGGCTCCTTAGTTATTGCTGGTTTGCTTTTACTAAAAGTCAACAAATAAACAGATAATCCTCCCAAAAAAATTCCTAAAATAAAAGCTAAAAAGATCCATAAGATTTTCAACAAATTGCTTTTTTCAGGTGGATTAACTATAGAAGGAGTCTCATTTACCGGAGAAAAAATGGCGCTCAGACCATCTGCAGGGACAGTTGCTTCCTCTTTTTTTTCCTCAACTGGAGGTTCACTGGTTTTGGTTTCCTGGGATTCTGTCACTGGACTACTTTCCATTGAAGTTGAAGAGATATCTTCTTTTACTTCCTGGTCAACTACAACTAAGGTTGGGGCTGAATCTTCTTTTTGCAAAGGGGAAGATACAATTTCAACGGTAGACTCAGTGATTTCCGAAGTTAAAATCGGGGCGGAAGTTTCAGTAACTTCTTCAACAACCTCATTTTTTAAAGTTGTTTCTGTCTTAGTTTTAGGTTCTTCTTCAGGCTTAGACACTTTTTTAGCTTTCTTTTTGGCAGGCATAAACTTTTCCTCTACGATAGAGTTTGAATTATTTAAGGACGATTGTCAAGGAGACCCCAAAAAATTCTTTTAAAAAATATTTTTAAGCTATTTTGTATTCTTTTTGAAGTACTGGCCTAACCCCTCGACCGCCCGCAAAACCTCTATTGGAGTAACAAAAACAACGGTATTTGACTGATCAGAAGAAATATCATTAATTGAATTTAAAGTCCTTAAATGTAAAGCACCGGGAGTTTCAGCCAAACTATTTTGTCAGTAAATTAAGAAAAGAATCGATTAACTTTTTTTCATATATTGTCATATCTGTGATAGGGTTTTTAGAATCTACCCAATAAATTAATTTTGGGTCCTCAGGTTTAACTCCAATTAGATCGACTTTAAGTAAATAATCTATTTCCGAATTAATGCTAAAAGAAGTTCTATTCCCATCAGGAGTCTCTGCGGCAAAGCCAAAAGTCAAAAAATTCGCATCCAATTTTTCCAAGTCATTCGCCAAATCCTCTATAAAAGAATAACCCAAACAGTTTGGAAAGTCCAAAGTGTAAACATCACCATTCCATATTGCTTTATTAGTAAAAAGTCGGTCTGTTGATAAGTTACCTTTATAAATAACAGTTCTTCTTGCTCTTCTGATTTTTTGAAAAAACCTCTCTCCTTCTTCAGGCGAAATTTTAGGAGAATTTTCTCTCATCATTAAAGTATCAGCTTCAATCAAAGTTTTACCAGCAGCAAATTTTTCCAAACCATCTCTAAATTTTTTTTGAAAATCTATATCTGTAGCTAACCTTCTTCTAAGTTCTTCATCTGTAAGCGACTGTCCAAAAACTTGCTCACCAATTAATATTGTCTTTTTTTTTATAGCATCTTTTTGGTGAGAAGCATAAGGAGCGTACAAAGAATAAAAGGCTTTATATCCAAACGGATCATTTTCACTAAATAACGAATCAACTAAAGGTTCCATAACTTATTTAACTGTTGATAAAATTCTTTATCTTCCTGAAATTGTAAACTTTTCAATCCTGCATCTTTAGCTGTGTTCACATTAAGAACTTGATCATCAATATATAAAATGTCACTTGGCCCTAGTTCTAAATCTTGAGCAATATAAAGATAAGCTCTTTGGTCATCTTTTCTAAAGCCAACGCTGTCAACAGTATAAATTTTTTTAAAAATTAAAGCCAATCTTTCTTTAATCTCCGGCGTTTCCTGAATTTTGCCGGTAGTAAAAATATACATGGCAAATTGTTCTTTAATTCTCTCAAAAAAAGCCAGCAGTTTTTCATTAAATTTAAAATAATCAAAAAAGAAGTAATTAGGATCAAGACTGACTTTAGCTTGATAAGCATTCAACCCCTGGTCACATTTTTCATCAACAGGAAAAAGCAAGGTTCTCGAAAAATCACTAACTATAGCCTTAATCATCAAATTAAACAAAACAAACAACTATCTATTATTTAACATATTTTATCATTTTTAAGTAGACTTCCC
>JAMCYY010000106.1 GCA_023473205.1 Patescibacteria group bacterium | reverse complement strand
TACTGATCCCGAAAAATTTCAGGGCTTCTTTTCCCTAAAGTATAAGCACCAAAGCTTAATCCAGCGACCAAAAACAATCCGAGGAAAACGAAAAAGGCCATTTTCCAGGAATTATTGGTTGGTGTTTGGTTAATAACTTGATTGGGAACTTGAATATCTGGTGTTTCTTGTTCAGCCATAAACTTTAATAAATTTTAATTAGTACGTTAAATCTATTTTTAGTACAGTATTTTCAGAACCCTTCTAGTCTTACTAAGTTACCATCTGGTGTAATGGTGGAAAGAACGTATCTTCCTCCTTTGGCTTTAATTAGCCATTCATTACTGCCCCGGCAATCCATTTTAAGTTCAAAACCTGTTTTCAGCCCTCTTAGTTGACCGGAATAAGGACCAAAATTGGTTGTTTTTACAATCTGGCCATTATTTATAACGTCGTTTTTGGTATAGCAGTATTCAGAAAAAGAACAATCTGCTTTATCATTTTTCCAATCCTCGCCACAAAAACCAGTACCCGGTAATACTTCACGGTTTACTTCATCAAAACTTTTATCATTATATTTAGAATCAAGTAGAGAAAGCCATTCATAGTCAAAAAGTATACCAGTACCAACATCCCATGTTTCTCCTTTAGTTGATGATTCTACTTTTTCCGCTTTTAGCGTTTTTTTGCTCCATGGAGAGTATTCCTTGGTCCCGTCCTCGTTAATTTTGGTAAAAATTCGTGATTCAATCCATTCTGGCCCAGTAATCCTCAATCCTAGTTCTACATTTTCCCAAAGATTGACTCTTTTTTCCGCATATCTAACCAAATCTGCTCCAATTTGGGATTGATCAGACCGGCTAACCCCCTGGCTATTGGGGAAAATTATCTGAATACCTGAGACAAAACTTCTAAATTTATCAAGATTTTTTTGAAAGTCTAAATCTTCACACAGTTTCTCATTAGAATTTGAACCGGAAACCACTAACATTTTTTGAGTTCCAATGGCAGAAATATAGTAAAAGTCGAAATTATCAGCAATTGAGCCATTGGCATTTTTTGTATAAACAATATAACCGTTGTGACTGCTAGCAGAAAAGGGTTCAAATATGGGATTCATAACGTAGTAGTTATTATTAAACCACTCTCGTCTTCCTCCGCTATAATAACCTTTCAAATTAAAACTGAGGCAATTCCAGTCAGTTTTTTGAGGTTTATTAACGAAATAGCTTTCCTGGGGATTAGAATAGGTAATTTCAACCTCTGGAGGAAATAAAGCTCTAACACCAATGCCTGGTAAATCAATTAATTTTGTATAGCCAAAACTAGCCGGAGGAGTAATTTTTGTTTGAGGTAAGGCAGTTGAATTGTCACTTGCTTTGGGCGATGATGAAACACCTTGGGAAGTAAATTTAAAAGTTGAGAGAATTTGGTCAAAGATTTTCGTATCTCCTGTTTCTAGACGAAGAGTTACATAACCACCTTGTGGATTCTGTAAAAAAACTGTTTCTCCCTCACCTAATGTACTGGTTTCTTTACCTCGAATACCAGAGTAACCATTTATTTCATAAGGCTTAACGGTTGTGTTTTTGTTAGAACCATTAGTATATGGGAAACTTTTCGGCATAGCTGAAGAATAAAAACACATCAAAATAACTGTATGCCCATCAGCTTCTAATTTTGAGGGAATATCTACCGGGTTAGACACATCGCTAATATTCACACACAAATTCTTGTCTTTATAATCATAAACAAACCAATTTGAAGGATACTCTATTGAATATTTCTCATTGGTATAAGTTTGCCAATTAGCTGTTTCGTCAACTGAAGTTTGAGTGACTTCTGGTTGCTGAGTTACTACTAATGCTTTTCCTTGTTTCTTACCCAAAGTATATGCTCCAAAAATAAGACCAGTTACCAAAATTAACAATAAAACCACCAGTAAAACCAATTTAGAGATAGACTTTTGGTGTGGATTAATAACTTCTTGGGGACTTTGGACTTCCTGAATTTCTTCTGTCATGGGTATAAAAAATTAGTTAATAAATTTAAAACTTTTCAAAATTGTAATTAATTCCTGATTTAAAAGATCATTTTCGGAGATAAATTTGGGGTTAGTCCAGTCAACCGGAGAAGAAACTAAATTAAAGCCAATAATTTCCTCTCCCCGGATAACATAATAATTAAAGCTTAAAATTCCTTCAAAACGGCCGGTTTCCAGGTAATAAAAAGTATTGTCACTAAGCTTTAATTCTTTAAATTCGCTAAAGGATTTGGGGTTCATGCCGCTACCCTCATAAACAGCGTCATTAATTAAAACTTCCTGAAAATTTTTAAAACCGGTCATTGATAAACGTCTTACCGCAACATCCGGCAAAGGCGTAAGCCTTTGGTTCCTGGTTGAATCATTTAAACAAATTAAATAATTAAACTTTGGCAAAATGTCAATGCTTGGACAAGTAACTTGAACAAACTTCTTTGGGTAAAAGAAAGAAATCTTATTGGGAGCATTGATATAACTAACCAGCTGACCACCTCTCTTTTTTAAAAAAAAGAAAAGCCCCATCGCCACTATAATCACTAACAGCCCCAAACCCAATTTTAAAAAGGAAGATAAATTACTTTTCATCCGCTATAGGATAACACAAAAAAGATAAAAAAACAAAAGATTATCTTTTTATTACCGGTCGACCACCACGGAGAAAAACATTAGCAAAACCTTTTTTTTCAACTTTTTTAGCTGTTTTTTCGAGATTTTCAACACTGGCGGTAATTTTTTCTATTGCCTCTTGGGCAATTTTCTTGACATCATCGGCCGTATCTCCAACCGTATCAGAAGCAACCTCAACCATTTCCGGAGCTTTCTTTTCAATTAATTTAGTCACTTTCTCTACTTTCTCTTCAACTTGTTCACCAACATTACCCCCAAATTCTTCTAAGTTTTCTAAAAGCAATTTGCCTTTTTTTAAAAGTTTTTTTCTTTCAACTTCATCTGTGGTTGCAAGATAGGAAGCGGCGGCACCCAAAAGTCCGCCAATTGCCAGTCCAAACCAAAAACCATTACTATGTTCTTCATTATCATTCATTTTCTGCCTCCTCTGTTATCCGCGGACTACGGTGCCGCAAAAATAAGTTAATGACATCACTACCACTTTTAATTCCGGTAATAAAGCCGGAAACACCGGCAATTGGTTTGGCCACTGAAGAGGTAATCAGTTCCGTATCCTCCAAAATCTTATTGGTTTTTTTCACTGTCAAAAGTAGTTCTTTTAAAATGTAATAAACTTGGATACCCGAAAGAGTCAATAAGGTAGTTAAAACTGAAACTACCACAAAAAGAAGGATTTGATTTAAATAAGGTATTTGCATAGGCAGGCCTTCGACTTCGCCAAGCTTAGCTTGGCTTTACTCAGGCTAAAGCAAAGTTTAGTAATTCTAGTTTAAAGTCTTTTATAATCTCTTGTCAACCATCGATTTACCTTAAGTTTGAAAAAAAATTGAGAAATGAAAAATTATTTATTTTATTCCACTTTCACTTTCAAATTAACTATCTTCTTTTTCCCCTGACGGTTAGCAGATTCAATAGTCAAGACATTATCCCCCCTTGGCAAAACAATTTCTTCTTTAAAATAACCATCTTCGGTAATGGAAATTGGTGTCCCGTCAATTTTAACTGAAGCATCTCTATCAGTTTTCCCGGAAACAATTGCTTTTTCTTTAATCACTTCTCCATCGCGGGGAGATTCCACTTCCAGGGGAGGCGATGAAGAAAAGCTAAAGTACTGTCTAACAAAGAAGAAGGCAAAGATAAAGACCCAAAAGGCGATTACTACCAAAAAAGTTGCTTTAGGCGTCCAATAAAGTTTTTTTTCATCTAAGGGCTCTACCATCCCTCGGGGAATAATCTGCCCACGCTCATTTTCCTTAAAATCACGCCTAAAAACCGCTAAAATATTCTCTGCAGAAAGTCCTAAAGCTTGGGCATAATTACGAATAAAACCTTTGACCGTTGTACTCTCAGCAATTGAGGAGTAATTGTTTTTTTCAATTGCCTCAAGATATCTTTTACGAATCTTCGTCTCTTTTTCTAAATCAGCAAAAGATAAGCCCATTTCCTTTCTTTTAGCTGACAAAATTTCACCAACTGTTCGCATAATAAATTAAAATTCGAAATCCGAATTTCGAAATTCGAAACAAAATCTAATTTTCAAAATACAAAATTCGAAAAAGTTTAGAATTTAGAAAATTTGAATTTTGAACATTGTTTCGGATTTCGTGCTTCGTATTTCGGATTTATTAATTAAGGATTAGAGGCTAAGAATTCTTCCGCGTTTTTGACTAAAATTTCTCTTGGTTTGGCGCCATCACCCGGACCAATCACGCCGGCAGCCTCCAATTGATCAATAATCCGCGCGGCGCGGGTATAGCCAATAGAAAAACGCCGCTGCAAAAGAGAAGCCGAAGCCCGACCATATTGGCAAACAACCCGGACCGCTTCCGCAAAAAATTCATCTTTATCATTTCCGGGATTACCAGCTACCCCTGATCCAAAACCGCCAGTAATGCTTTGGGAAGTAACTTCTTCAGTATAAACTGGTCTTGCTCCGGTTTTGTTTAGATATTCAATTAACCGCTGAACTTCCCCATCAGAAACAAAAGCACCTTGGATACGGGAAGGCTTAGCTTGGTCCGGGGGAATATAAAGCATGTCTCCCCGACCTAAAAGTTTTTCTGCACCCGGACCATCTAAAATTACCCGAGAATCAACCATAGAAGAAACAGCAAAAGAAATCCTTGACGGGATATTGGCTTTAATAAGGCCAGTTAAAACATCAACTGAAGGCCGCTGGGTCGCGATAATCAAATGGATTCCCGTCGCCCGCGCCATTTGCGCCAAACGGCAAATATTATCTTCTACTTCGGCTGGAGCAAAAAGAATGATATCAGCCAGTTCATCAATAAGGACAATAATATAAGGCAGGGCTTGAAAACCAGAAAGCTCATTATACATTTCAATATTCCTAGCGCCTACTTGAGCAAAAAGTTTATAGCGCTGGTCCATTTCCCTGGTCGCCCATTTTAAAGCAGAAATTACTTTTTCCGGCTCAACAATTACTGGCGTTAGTAAATGCGGAACATTGTTATATTGGGTAAACTCAACTCTTTTGGGATCAATTAAAATCATTTTTAACTGGGAAGGACTCATCCGGAAAAGGAAAGAAGCAATCCAGGAATTCAAAAGTACTGACTTTCCGGATCCAGTTTGACCAGCGATCAAGACGTGCGGCATTTTGGTAATATCGGCAACAATTGGTTTTCCGGAAACATCTAAACCCATCGGGACTTTTAATCTGCCTTTGCCCTCTTTCATCCCCTCACTATTTAGAATCTGTTTTAAAGTTACCACTTCTAAAGAACGGTTAGGAAGCTCAATACCAACAAGTGAACGACCAGGAATTGGCGCTTCAATCCTAATTTGACCAGTGGGTGCTGCTAAAGCTAAAGCTAAATCATTGGCCAGACCAGTAATTTTAGAAAGTTTAGTTCCCAAGGCAACTTCAATTGCGTATTGAGTTACAGCTGGACCTTTATTAACTTCCACTACCCGTGCCGAAATGCCAAAAGAATCAAAAGTTCTTTCAATCGTACCGGCGTTTTCTTTAATATCCCCGCGGTCAGCTTTTCCTCCTTGGCTGTCACCAAGTAAGGAAAGCGGAGGATAATTCCAAACTTCATTTTGAGCGCCCGGGACATTCGTGGCAGAAATTTTCATCTCTTCTGCCTCTGCTTCTTCATGATGAACTAAGGTTTTGACTGGTTCCTTAATAATCATTTCCGGCCGGTTATTCCCGGGTTTAACTGCCACCTGCGGCTTTTCCTGAATAAATTGAGGCGTCTTTTTTTCTGGTTTAGGGAAAGGTGTTGGTACGCGGCGAAAAAAATTAAAAGCGGAAAGAACTACCTGGTCAATCGAAGTATTAAAAAAAACAATAAAGCCGACTAAAGCACTTCCGGTTAAAACAAGGTAAGCGCCAATCGAAGTTAATAAATAAGCAATTTGTTCAAAAATCCCCTTACCAACCATCCCTGATTTCGTCAAACTCATTAAAGACAAAGCCATTAAAGCTCCTCCAGCCAAAACTCCTGCCTGGTTCCAGGGAACGTCAAATTTAGTCAGCATGATACCGGAGAGCAAAAAGAAAAAAACTAAGAAAATTGTCCCCCAGCCAAAAACTTCTAATAAAAGGGTATTTAACTTATAAAGAATTACTCCTTGGCGGGTAAAGGAAAGGGCAACTAAAAATGCCAGACAAAAAAGAAGGATATAAGCAATAGAAATTAAAGCTTCTTCTTTAAGCTTAAATTTAAAACGGCGTTTCAGCCAACCTTTTCTCCTGGCCATGAGATTATTATACTAAATTTTCTCATTAATGTAGTAGCGGACTTTAGTCCGCGCCATACTTTAGACAGAAATAGAGATAGAGTAAAAATGCGAATAATGGCTAATGTTTGCTAATTATCGCTAATTCCTGTTCAATATTGCCTAACCTTTCTAGTTTGGGGGTTAAAATACAAATTTTAGGAGAATCCGTAAAAATTTCGTTAGCAACATCCATTAATTTTTCTTTGGTTGCTTTCTTAACAACCTCAACGTAATCTTTTACCTCCAGCAGTTCTCCACCAAATAAAACCTGTTGGCTATGATATCCCGCATAAATCTCAACTTTTTCCAAACTAAATAAGAAGTCAGAAAGTAGCATATTTTTTCCTTTTTCGATTTCTTCAGGAAAAACTCCTTCCGCCAAGAGTCTTTTTATCTCTGACAAAATAACTGAATTGGTTTCTGTCAGTTTATCCTCATTTACCTTTGTTTCAACCGACAAATAGCCTGTATCAGAATATGTGGTAGTGTTAGCTTTTACAGTATAAACAAAATTAAGCTGGTTTCTTAATTTTTGATAAAGGCGAGAAGAAAAACCTGAAGAAAGAATTTTTGCCAAGATTCTCGAATAAATAAATTTTTCTTTTTCTTTATGGGAAAAACCCTTAAAGCCAATCATTAATATCGACTGGTTAAAATCACGATGAAAAACATCAATCTTGGCTTCTTTTTCAAATTGGGCCTTAACAAATTGAATTTCTTCTCCACTTGGTAAGGTAGAAAAATATTTTTGAGATAATCCGAGAACATCTTCTTTAGCAACATTGCCACAAACTGTTAAGACAAAATTCTCAGCAACTTGCAGCCGACTCCTAAATCGAGTTAACAAATCCTTGTTAAAGTTGGCAATATTGTTATCCTCCTCAGAAAAATCTCTCCCAATATTTAAATTGGGATAAAGCAATTTCAAAAAACGTCTTCCAGAAACAGAATCAGGTTTATCAAGTTGCGAAGCGTGTTCTTCCAAAATAACTTTTTTCTCTTTCTCGATATCATCTAAAGTACTGTTCAAAAAAACATCAGACAAATATTCAAAGCCAAATTCAGCTTTTTCAGAAAGTGTCTTTACAAAATATTCCACTGTCTCTGAGTGGGTAAAAGCATTATGCTGCGCGCCTTGCTCATCTAGAAACTTATTGATTTTAAAGGCATTCGGCCTCCTAAACGTCCCATCAAAGGAAAGATGTTCTAAAAAGTGTGCTGCTCCAATTTCATTGGGCTTTTCTGCCCGACGGCCAGCTTTACCCAAGAGTGAAATAAAGACAGAAGAAGTGTTTTTAAAAGGAAGATATAAAACCCTTAAATTGTTTGGAAGTGTAAATATAGAATACAGATCCTGCATTAATGAAAAAGCCTTTTAATAACTTCTTCAAAAGTAAGAAGTTCTGTCTCTTTCTTGTTTCTTTCTTTATATTCCACCTTATCACCCGTCTTAGCGCTGACCACTAATCGTACCGGAATGCCGATTAAATCCGCATCAGAAAATTTAACTCCAGCAGAAACATTTTCCCGGTCATCATAAAGGACGTCAATTCCCTGCGCTCTTAACTGGTCATAAATTTCATCTGCTTTCTTACTAATTGCTAATTGCTCATTGCTAATTGCTATTAATTCCACTTGAAAAGGCGCCACTGATTTTGGCCAAACAATTCCTTTTTCATCATGATTTGACTCCACAATTGCCGCTAAAAGACGGCCTAAACCAATACCATAACAGCCCATCCAAACAACTTTTCTCTCGCCTTTTTCATCGGTAAAATAAGCTTGCATTTTTTCAGAGTATTTTGTCCCTAATTTAAAAACATGGCCTAACTCAATGGCGGTTTCTTCTTTAAGCTCGCCAGCACATTTTGGGCAAAAGAAACCAGTTTTTACATTAGCCACATCAACTGTCTCTCCTTTAGGCAGGTCACGAGGATAATTGAAATTTTTCAAATCAAAATTCAATTTATTAGCGCCGGTAATTAAGTTTTTCACTGTTAATACTGACTGATCAACTAAAAAGCGGGTTACTGGTAAACCAACTGGACCAACAAAGCCTCGGACAGTCTTTAGCTTTTTCAGTTCTTCTGGCTCAGGAATTCGAAAATCATTAGTCCCAAAAACTTTTTCTAATTTAACTTCATTGATTTCTAAATCCCCCCTAATTACCACCGCCACTGGCTCAGCTTTAACCAGGTAAACAATAGTTTTCAAAAGCCGCCATAAAGGAACCTGGTAAAATTCTGCCATTAGCTCCATGTTAACGCCTCTTTGGGCAGGAATTTCTTCTACAGGCAGCTCTTTTTCTTCAGGATTTTTTGCGACCAGCTTTCCTTCTGCTTGCTCCACATTAGCTGCATAATCACATTTTGAACAAATAATGACTTTATCTTCACCCGCCTTACCTAAATAAGTAAATTCATGACAAAAGCTACCGCCAATTGAACCAGAAGAAGCTTCTACTGGTGAGGCATTAACGCCACAACGACTGAAAATATTTTTATAAGCTTCAAAAACAACCTGATAATACTTATCCAAATCTTCTGCATCGCGGTGAAAAGTTGTTTGGATGGGCTGTTA
>JAMCYY010000046.1:7213-9057 GCA_023473205.1 Patescibacteria group bacterium | reverse complement strand
AAAATTCATAGGTGTGGGCAAGGGAAAAGGGTTATGAAGTTCCGGAAAATATTGCTTATGCCATGGCCGCTCATAATTGGCATAATACAAATTGTGAGCCAAAAACCTTAATGGATTGGACAATTTTTATGGGCGATAGTTTAACTGGTTTAATTGTGGCTTCAGCTTTAGTTCTGCCTTCTAAAAAATTAGCGGATGTTACGCCGGAAATTGTTTTAAGGAGATTTAAAGAACCAAAATTTGCGGCCGGAACAAGAAGAGAAGATATTGCTATGAGTGAAGAAAAGATTGGTTTAAGTCTAGAAGAATTTATTAAAGTTTCTCTAGAAGCGATGCAAAAAATCGCAGGAGAAATTGGGCTTTAAGATGACAGGATGATAAGATGACAGTGAATAGTCTATACAGGACTGTGCCGGAGAGTTATGATAACAAAAACATACAAAGAACTGTTGTTTTGGCAAAGTGCGAAGCAAGTAAGTTTACTGATAGTCGCCCTTATAAAAAAGTTCCCTAACGAAAGAGTTTATTGGATTATTGGAGATCAAGTCTTAAGGTCAAGCTTTTCTGTTGGGGCAAATATCGCTGAAGGATTTGGAAAATTTAAAGGTAATGAATATCAACGATTTATTACAATAGCGTTGGGATCAGCTAACGAAACAGATTACTGGTTAGAGCTAGTGAAAGATATTTGTCCGCCTCTTGCACGAGAAATTGATACCGCAATTGCAAAAAATAGCGAAACAATTAAAATGTTAACAGCAACACTAAAATCATTAAGAAATAATTGAACTGATTATTCATTATCATCTTATAATCTTATCATCTTAACCATATGATTGACATAAAAAAATTAAGGGAAGATCCGGAATTTTTTAGAAGAGCAACCGAAGCGAAAAATAGAGATGCTCAGATTGTTGATGAAGTCTTAGTCCTTGACGAAAAGAAAAGAGAGCATCTTCAAAAAGTTGAAATTCTTCGAGCTGAAAGAAATAAGTTGGGTAAAGAAGGGATTGAAAGAGGAAAGCAGATAAAAATAGATTTAAACAGATTAGAAGCTGATTTAAGCATAATAGACGAAGACTTAAAGTGTGCTTTGTGGAAACTTCCCAATCCAGCTTTACCAGAAGTTCCGATTGGAAAAGATGAAAACGGGAATATTGAGATTAAAAAGGTCGGTGATGTTCCAAAATTTGATTTTCCGGTTAAAGCCCACTATGAACTCGGGGAATCCTTAGACTTAATTGATACCGAAAGGGCATCAAAGGTCTCTGGAACACGTTTTAGATACATAAAAAATGAAGGTGCCTTAATTGAAATGGCACTTGTCAATTTGGGTCTTAAAACCTTGGTTCAGAAAGGTTTTACTCCGATATTGCCTTCGGAAATGATTAAGAAAGACGTAATGGCGGCTTTAGGGTACGACAATTATGGTTTTGATAATACTTATTGTTTGGATGAAGAAGGTACCTGTCTGATTCCAACTGCTGAGCATGCCATTGCACCCTATTTCATGAATGAAGTTCTTGGGGAAGAAGATTTACCAAAGAGATTTGTTGGTTATTCTGGGGCTTTTAGAAAAGAATCTGGTTCTTATGGAAAAGATACTAAAGGAATGTTTCGTGTCCATTTCTTTACCAAACTAGAAATGGTTTCTTTTGTTAAGCCGGAAGACTCAGAAAAAGAACATCAGTTTTTGGTCTCTATTGAGGAAGAATTAATGCAGAAGCTGAAATTACCTTATCATGTGATTAGAACTTGCACCGGAGACTTGGGTGATCCGGCTGCTGCTAAATTTGATATTGAAGCTTGGTTTCCATCTGAAAACAAATTCTCTTAAAACTTCA
>JAMCYY010000046.1:0-7203 GCA_023473205.1 Patescibacteria group bacterium | reverse complement strand
CCGATATTTGTTTTCAGATGGAAACCAAGCCAGAAGACTAAACACCCGGTTTAAAAGAAAAACCGGTGAGACTGATTTTGTTCATATTTTGAATGGAACGGTTTTTTCCGAAAGACCAATTTTAGCTATTTTAGAAAATTATCAGCAGGAAGATGGCTCTGTTGTTGTCCCTGAAGTTTTAAGAGAATTTGTGGGGAAAGATAAGATTTCTCCGAAAAGCTGATCGTTTTTGAAGTCTGTAATTTTTACCGATACAATTTGCCCCTTTAAATTTTTAACTTTTAACTTTGCATTTTGAACTAAAAGGGGCCAGCCATTTTCCGTTATTCCTTCAACAAGATAGCAATTTAACAATTTTACAATTAAACAATTTGTTTTTTGGTTTACTAAATTCATTGCTTCTTCCCTTCGTACCTCTTTCACTACCTCAAGTATTCTTTTCTCCCTTTCTTTTTTCACTTGCATACTTAGATCTTGCCACTTATTATTTTTAATATTTGTATAAGCCACTGTTCCTTTTCGCGCCGAAAAAGGAAAGACATGGACAAAGGAGATTTTAGCTTTTTGAATGAAATCTAGTGTTTCTTGAAATTCTTTTTCAGTTTCCTCTGGAAAGCCGGTAATAAAATCAGCCCGATAAGTAAATTGAGGAATTTTTTTCTTCAAGTACAAAAGTTGTTCAATTAAGGTGTTCATGTCAATTTTCCTATTCATCCTAACAAGGGCCGTAGGTGACCCTGATTGAATTGAAAGATGGAAAACTCGGGAAATTCTAGGATTTTCAATGACTAAATTTATGAAGTTAGGAGTAAGCATTTCTGGATAAAGTGAGGAAAGGGTAATCCTTTCGACTTGAGTTTTTTCAAGAATGGTATTTAAGAGGTCAGTGATTGATGGCTGGTATAAAGCAATATTGATACCAGTTAAAATTATTTCTTTAATCCCCTTTTTCTTCCAAAAATTAATTTCCTCAATGATTTCTTTTGTTGGAATACTTTTTAAAGGGCCACGAAGATAGGCTGTTAGACAAAAAGAACAAAATTTATTGCAGCCTTCCTGAATTTTGATGAATTTTCTTCCAGATTGGGTATAGGTTGAATATCTGGATAATAATTTTCTAGAGACGCCCCGTCGGGGCGTCTCTACAGTGATATTTAATAATTTTTTGAGTATATCTATGGTATTATTTTTTCCCTCATTCTTAATTAACAAATCTGCTTCTGGATATTTAATTTTTGCTGAAGGACCACATCCCAGAACAACTAAAAAACTTTTTGGATAAAGCCGTCGTAACTTTCTCACTTCTTTTCTGGTTTCTCTCTCAGCCTTTGTGGTAACAGCACAAGTATTCAGTAGTACTAAATCCGGCTGCTGTAAGCAGTAGTCAGTAGTCTGTAGTCCGTCTTGCTGTAGTCCGTAAGCTATAAGCTGTAAGCTAATCGCTTCCATCTCTGCCTGATTAACCCGACAGCCTAAACTTTTGGTGAGAAATGTTTTTGGTGTTATACTTGATACAGTTTTAGTCACGGAGATAATTTTAACAAATATTTAAAATGTTTACACTTTCAAAGAAAAATAGTCATAAGGTTTACTTAGGAGTAGGAATTTTTATTTTTGCTTTCATTACTTTTGCACTTGGGTTTAAACTGGGAAAGCAAAATGAAGTTGCTCCAAAAGAAACTTTATCGTCAACAGGATTGCAAGCAACTCCAGAAGAGGATGAAAATTTAATTTTTCGTTGTGGTGATATTTCTGACGCAGTTATGGAGACAGGAAATTTTCATTGGGCGGTAATGACAGGCCCGGAGTGGTCTCCAGATTGTCGATACATTGCTTGGGGAATTTGGATGACAGGAACAGGTGTTCCTGATGAAGTAATGATTGAGCCACAAAAGCTAGATCCGTCAGAAGGTATTTATCTTTACAGTGATGCTAACCATAAAATAACCAAAATTTTTAATCCCAAGGAAGTAAATTCGACGCCGATTTTTGTTAAGTGGGGAGATCGATTCACGATTGAATATAAAGTTAATGAAAAGAATTATGTTTACGATTTGACTTCAAAATCAACTCAAACTGTGGATAACCAACAATAAGATTGTCATGACTTTAAAATCATTTTTACACCGCTTTTTTTTGGGTTCAGAGGTGATTGAAAAAATTCCCTCAAAAATTAATGGGGAAATTCTTGTAGCTAAAGACCTTTGGGGTAATAAGGAAATGATTATCGGGAGAGTGGAACAGTCAGGAGGATTAGTTGAGGCTTTATGGAAACAAATTTTCAATTTTCATTTTTCAATTTTCAATGAATTTTCAAAATCAAATTTTCAATGTTTAATTCTGGGATTGGGGTGTGGAACAGGGGCAAAATTAATTGCTGAAAAATATCCGCAGGCAAAGATTACAGGAATTGAAATTGATCAGGAAGTAATTAAGGTTGGAAAAAAATATTTTGGTTTGGATAAAATTCCTAATTTAGAAATTATTGCTGGTGATGCTATTAAATGGATTAAAGAATGGGGGTGTGAAGTGAGAAGTGGGTCGGGAAGTGAGAGTGAGAAGTTGGACTTGATAATAGTGGATCTTTATTTAGGCCAGGAATTTCCTAAAGAAGCAGAGACAGAAGTGTTTTTAAATGGACTTAAAAATTTATTAACTGACAATGGCTGGGTGGTTTTTAACCGGCTATATTTTAACAAAGAACACCGGCAAAGAGCAGACAAATTTTTAATTAAAGTTAAAGAAATTTTTCCTTTGGTTAAAACCAAAAAAGAGGTAACCAATTTGTTAATTTTCGCTTCTTTTGGAAGAGAAAATGAGGTATAATTAACAAGATACAAAGATACATGTCGAGCCTAGCTCGACGATATAAAGATATATCGTGAAGTTTATTTTTTAGTATCGTCAGGCGAAGCCTGACATATATCTTAATATCACGAACGAAGAGAGTATATATCTACTATTATGTTAAACATTTTTAAAAAGATTTTTGACGTCAATGAAAAAGAGGTTGAGAGTCTGCGCTTAATTGTGGCAAAAATTAATGACTTGGAAAAGGGGATTGAGAAGCTTTCAGATGAAAAATTGGCGGCAAAAACTCCAGAATTTCGGCTCCGACTTTCTAAAGGGGAAACAATTGATGAGCTTTTACCTGAGGCTTTAGCGGTAGTTAGAGAAGGGATTCGTCGGCAAATTGGACAACGGGCATTTGATGTTCAGTTAATGGCCGCGATTACCTTACATAAAGGCCGTGTAGCAGAACAAAAAACAGGTGAAGGAAAAACTCTTTCCGCGGCCTTAGCCTCTTATGTCAATGCCCTTTCAGGCAAAGGTGTCCATATTGTAACAGTTAATGATTATTTAGCCAGAAGAGATGCGGGTTGGTATGGCCGAGCCTTAGCCTTTTTGGGCTTAAAAGTTGCTTCAATTATTCATGAACAAGCCTTTCTTCTTGATTTAAGCTATTTTGATAAAAGCCAAACGGATGAACGTTTAGCCCATTTACGTTTAATTAGCCGCAAAGAAGCTTATGAGGCAGATATTACTTATGGGACCAATAATGAATTCGGTTTTGATTATCTTAGAGATAACTTGGTTGAAGATTTGTCACAAATGGTGCAACGTGGTCATTCTTTTGCCATTGTTGATGAAGTTGATTCAATTTTAATTGATGAGGCAAGAACTCCGCTTATAATTTCGGCTCCGGATACTGAACCAACGAAAAAATATTATGAATTCGCCCGTCTTATTGGCGGACTTTCGCCGGACACGGATTATACTTCTGAGGAAAAAACTAAGACTGTTAATTTAACGGAACATGGTATCCGCAAACTGGAAAAAATGCTTAATGTTGACAATTTGTATGAAAAAGATTTTGAAGCCGTCCATCATGTTGAAAATGCCCTGAAAGCCAAAGTTCATTTTTTGAAAGACCGTGATTATGTGGTTAAAGACAACGAAGTGGTGATTGTTGATGAATTTACCGGAAGGCTGATGTTTGGTCGGCGGTGGTCAGAAGGACTGCATCAAGCAGTAGAGGCCAAAGAAGGAGTTCCCATTCAGCAAGAATCAAAAACCCTGGCCACAATTTCTTTTCAAAATTACTTCAGGATGTATGAAAAGTTATCTGGAATGACCGGAACTGCGGTGACTGAGGCAGAAGAATTTAAAAAGATTTACAACTTAGACGTGACTGTTATGCCTACTAATCGGCCAATGGTGAGGATTGACAATACTGATGTGGTTTACAAGAATCAGCGGGCAAAATATGCGGCAATTGTTAAGGAAATTGAAGAGTGTCATCAAAAAGGCCAGCCAGTCTTAATAGGAACCACTTCGGTGACCAAAAATGAAATTATTGATCAATTTTTAAGCCACAAAAAGATTCCCCATCAGGTTTTAAATGCGAAACAGCACCAAAGAGAAGCGGAAATTATTGCTAAAGCCGGTGAAAAAGGAGCGGTAACTGTTGCCACTAATATGGCGGGACGGGGAGTGGATATCGTTTTAGGCGGAGCAATGCCGCAAGAAATTAATTATAAAAATAAAACTGATTTTAAGAAAGCAATGGATGAATGGCAAAAGAAGCATGATGAGGTTTTGGCGGTTGGTGGCCTTCATGTTCTTGGTACCGAAAGACATGAATCACGACGAATTGATAACCAGCTTAGAGGCCGTTCCGGACGTCAAGGAGACAATGGCTCTTCAAGATTTTTCGTGGCTCTTGATGATGACTTAATGAGGATTTTTGGAGGAGAGCAGATTTCTTCTTTAATGACCCGTTTTAATATGCCTGAAGATATTCCGCTAGAACATCCAATGGTTTCGCGTTCAATTGAACAAGCCCAAGTTAAAGTTGAAGGCTTTAATTTTGATTTGCGTAAACAAGTGGTTGAGTATGATGACGTGATGAATAAGCAAAGGGAAATTATTTATAAACTTCGCCGGAAAATTTTGGAAAGAGGTTTTTCCGAAGAAGGCTTGGAAGAAAGCGACAAAAAAGATTTAAGAGGAGAGACTATTGAAAAGATTAATAATGAGATTGGCAATTTAATTGCTATGTACGCGCCCGAAGGTTATAGCGAGCCGGAAACAGAGAAAATTGTTTTAGGTTTTAATGAAATTGTGCCTTTTGATGACAACTCACAAAGAGAACTTAAATCGCAAATTGCAAAACTTAAAACTGCGGAGGAAATCAGTGACTTTTTAGCCAAAGTGGTGAATGACGTTTATGATCAAAGAGTCAAAACATTAGGTGATGAAGTAATGGGGCAGATTGAGCGCTGGGTTTACCGCTCCACGATTGATCAGTTATGGATTGAGCATTTAACCGCGATTGATGACCTTCGTGATGGGATTGGACTTAGAGGTTATGCCCAAAGAGATCCTTTAGTGGAATATAAAAAAGAGGCTTTTGGGATGTTTGAAAGCTTGATTAATCGAATTGACTCAGAAGTAGTGAGAAAAATTTTTCGGGTGCAGGTGATGGCTCAGCCACAAAATATTTCTCTTAATCAGGCAGTGGAAACAAGGGGCAAATTAAGTGAACCTCAATCTCAACCGCCGCAATCGCGGCAAACACAAAAAAATTCAGGTAAATCAGGCGATCTTTCTGCCTTTGCCCAAGCAATGGGTAATTTACAGGCAACAACTTCCAAAGGCTATTCTTCAGGAACTATCCAAGCCCACTCAGAAAAAGTCGGCCGGAATGACCCCTGCCCCTGCGGAGCGAAGAGAGAAGATGGTACTCCTAAAAAATATAAACACTGTTGCTACCCCAAATATGGATAACAGATTGAGGTAGTGGAGTCCCGCTAAATTTTGGCACGAGCCGCAGGCAAGTGCGAAAATTGTGTGGGATGTCAGTGGGAAGAAGTACAAACGTTGCCACTATCCTACTTTTGGCTAAAAATTGGGATAAATCATGTAATAGATTAGTAATAAATGTTTAATATAAATTTAATTGTATGAAGTTATTCGGTTCAAAAATTACTTTTTCATTGCAATTTAGTGATTTAGTTGAAGCTATAACAGGAATAAATAGTTTGTTAGACACTGATCCGAGATTAAAACTTAATTTAATTTCATATCAGACAGAATCAGGGACTACATTTCAAAACAAACTTTTCTTTACGTACGAGTCAGATATTCTCCGAATATTCGTCACAGACGGATTTCGTGCATTGGTTTATATACTTAAAGTTAACTCATCTGGGGTAAAAGCATGTTTTAGTATAGGCAGACAAGAAGCCAATACAATACCTGAATTAAATCCAACTGGAACCGTTTCAGTCGTAATAGCGGGTGGACAATTGTCACTGACCTTCGGTGACAGAGAGATTAAGTTAGTTTCCTTCAGAAATGAGAAGAATTTATTAACCTTTGTAGATAATTTATTCAAAAAACCAATTCTGGCTGAGGTGAAAGTTTCTGGGCAGGAGTTGCAACACCACACATCACTTTTCGGAATGAATGAAAACTTAACTTTGGTCATACAGCCTGAAAAAGGAGAGATAGAGTTCGAAAGATCAGAAACGAAGTATAAAGATTCTGTTAAGGCAGAAATTACCGGAAGCCAATTAAAAAGAACAATTGATCCAAAGTTTATATTTCCCTACATAATATCTCTGAAAGAAAAAGATGCGGTTCTTATTAATTTTTACGATCCTTATCTTATTGAGATAAAAACACCCGATAACAACAAATTTTCTTACTTATTAATGCCAATTTTAACCAATAATTAAGATTTCTGTGTGGTACCCTATTTGGTCAGCACTATAAAAAATGCCACTTAAATAAAGATTAGACCGTTTTAATAATCTAATTCAAGATATCTAGTACCGCATGGAGTATTTTTTTACCTACTTCAAAAGAGATCATAATATATAAACGAAAATAGATTAACATTCGCTATATTTCCCAATTCTATAACTATCCGTTACCGTAAGGATTGACATTGTTATAAATGTAAATTGGTGGAGTGAAGCAAATGAATTGTGAACTTTTTTATACATAAAACTATTTATCTTCCTATATAATAAGGTAAATGGACTTAAATGTTGAACAAACACCAAGAAATCAACTTCCTCCTTTACCTTTTCAATATCTAAGAGTTGCCAATCAAGAAGAAGCTCAAATTTATACATATTTTTTAAGAGGTCAAACTCCCAAAACAGAAGCAGAAGTTATTGAGAAGGTAAGAAA
>JAMCYY010000023.1 GCA_023473205.1 Patescibacteria group bacterium | reverse complement strand
GTTGGCCAATGCAGATCGTTTTTTCTTTTCGGAGGGAAACCACACCATGATTGAACTTGCCCATGTTCTGCCTGGAGAAAAAGTGGCAGACTTAGGATCCGGAGACGGCCGGATTGTAATTGAGCTTGCCCGTTTAGGAGCTGAAGCCCATGGCTTTGAAATTGAACCAAAATTGGCTTTAGAAGCCATGAAAAAAATTGAAGAAGAAGAGGGTTTTTTAGGCAAAGCATATATCCATTTGCAGGATTTTTTTTTAGCTGACCTTTCGGATTATGATTTAATTACCGGCTACTGGATTACCAGCTTTATGGAGCCATTAGAAAAAAAACTGCAGTCTGAATTAAAACCCGGGGCAAGAGTTGTCTCCAATTACTTTACTTTCCCCAACTGGAAACCTGAAGGGGAAAAAGGAAGCGTATATGTATATAAAGTTCAATAACGATTGTTACATTGTTTATACTGTAAGTGCTTCATTGTTAAATTCTCCATGAATTTATTCTCTCATTTTGGTAAAATACATGTATTAATGGTGGCCATAGCTCAATGGTTAGAGTGTCTGCTTGTGGAGCAGAATGTTGCGGGTTCGACTCCCGTTGGCCACCCAAATTATTTAAGGTGTTTACACCAGGCTTAGCTTGGTGCCGCTGGTAGGAATCGAACCTACAACCTCTTCCTTAGAGGGGAATTGCTCTATCCGTTGAGCTACAGCGGCGTCATGAAAAGAAACCTATGGGATGTACCAGATGGTACGTCCCTATGGTTTTCTTTTAATAACTTTCCAAATTTGTTGTTTGCAGGATCTTCCTCAAAGCGCCCTGCAAACAATTTATAATCTTTTCCAAAACCTTCCTACTTCTTGCCGGTTGTCTTTAATAAAAGAATTTCTTACTTTATAAACCTTATAACTTTAAAACCTATTTATGCTTCTAGCTATTTTACTAAATTTTGATAAGAATTTACAGCTTCAATGGGTAGCGTTGAATTCCTTCTCAAAATAGCTTAAAATTATGATATAAATGCGCAGCCACAGATGGACTGAAAGCCAACTGAAAAATGCTGTTAAAAAATCAACCAGCATTAGGCAAATAATCCATTTTTTAGGATTAAAGGAAGCGGGCGGCAATTATAAACAGATAAAAAAATACTTGCACCTTTATAATATTGATTGTTCAACTCTAAAAGGCCAATGCTGGAATAAAGGGCTTAAGGGTATTGGTAAACCAATTTTAAAGCTGGAAGAAATTTTAAAAAAAGATAGTTATTTTCAAAGCCACAAATTAAAAAAGATTGTTTTTAGCCAAATTAAAAAATGAATGTTGTGAAATTTGCGGTTGGGCAGAAAAAGCTATTGATGGAAGAATTCCTTTAGAGCTTGATCATATTAATGGTGACAACAAGGATAACCGTTTGGAAAATTTAAGAATATTGTGTCCAAATTGTCATAGTCTACAATTAACGCATAGAGGAAGGAATAAGAAAAAAACTTAAGGTCGAGTGGTGGAATGGTATACACGCAGCACTTAAAATGCTGTGCTCACAAGGCGTGCGGGTTCGACTCCCGCCTCGACCACTTAAAAATTTTCCAGGAAAATTTTTAAGTGTAAACACTTTATTTCCTGGAAGATCTTAGTATGTAAACACTTTTTCGGGGATTGGCGCAATTGGTTAGCGCGCATGGTTTGGGACCATGAGGCTGCTGGTTCGAGTCCAGTATCCCCGACAATAACTGACAACCGGAAATCTGAAGGAAAATTTTTGAAAAGAAACCTTCAAATAAAGACAAACGGAAAGAAGTAAAGAGATTTAGAAACAGGTTATAAATTGTTTTGGCGGAAAGGATCGCTTGATGATCCGCCAAAACACAATACAGGAAGATTTTTTGAAAGAAGCCTTTTATAAAGACAATCGGAAGTAAAGAGTTTTTAGAATAGGTTAAAAATCATTTTGTCGGAAAGTTACGGATGTAGATCCGACAAAATACAAATTTGGAAAGTTATTAAAAGAAAACCATAGGTTTTCTTTTATGAGCGGGATTAGTTGAGCGGTTCAACGCCACCCTTCCAAGGTGGAGAGACGGGTTCGACTCCCGTATCCCGCTCCAAATTTAAATAAATTCCTTTAGAACTTTTTCTACTTCATCTAAATTTCTGGTTTTAAGAAGTTCAACTTTTAATTTTTTACTGTTTTTAAATTCACGGGGATACCAACTAAAATGCTTTAAGATCGTGACAAATCTATCAGGTGAATAGAATTTAGAAACAAGCTCTGCGTGGCGCAAAATTATTGCTAAAATTTCTTCTTTCGTCCCGTTCCATTCGGTACAGGACTTCGTGCCCGCAAGGTCTCCCCTTGCAGAAAAAACCCAGGGATTACCTAATGCGGCTTGGCCAATTAAAACTCCGTCCAGATCATAGATATGTGATTTTTCCAAACCATCTTTTTTTGATTTAACTCCCCGGATTTTAAAACAAGGTCACCGCGGAGAAGTTAATTGGCCGGAAATTACACAAGCAGCTGAAATTTGCCATAATAAAGGGATTATTTGCCTTGGTGGCTTCTAAAGATTTTTCAATAATTTTTCCTGCCAGTTTATAGTTTCCAATTAAAGCCCCTCCCCCGCCCTTACCTAAGACTTTTCTTGCCGGACAGCCCATGTTCAGATCTATGCCATCAAAATCCATCTCGATTATCTGGTTGATGGTTTCTGCAAATGCTTCCGGGGTATAGCCAAAAATTTGGGCAATTATTGGCCTTTCATTTTCTTGAAAATAAAGCTTTTGGCTAAAAGCCTTGGAATTTCTGATAAAGCCTTCGGCTGAAACAAATTCTGTATACAAAACATTAGGTTTAGCCACTGAGACTTGAATTTGCCTCATTGGATAATCAGTCACGCCGTCCATTGGGGCGAGGCCAACAAGAGGTTTTTTCAATTTTTGCCAGAAGTTATACATGAAGATATTATAAAGGAAAAGGTTCCGGAGTGGGTCCGGACTGGCAAGCCAGTGAACCCACCCCGGGTGGGGCTAGAAGATCATGGTTAAGAAGGCCAAAATACTTCCGCATAGGAATGCGGAAGCCTCCAATCCATGATCTTTCCCATCAAGGAGGAATTTAACTCCCGATAGCACCATTGCTATCAAGAGGATCCATCCTCCTACCCCTAGGGGTACAATCAAAGAAGGCAGTGCAGTTGGCAGCGCCATTGCTGCCCCGTACAACCCTCCCCGCTTTTTTTGCGACATGTTAACACCTCCTTTAGGTTTTGTCGCTGAGTCGGAGTTTATCAGAAAATTTCATAAAGTCAATATTATAGGCTATATCATAAAATGACGTGGGCTAAAGCCCACTACAACAAAAATAACTTGAAGAATAAAAACAAGATAACAAGCTAACAAGATAGCTATCATTACCCTATAGTCGATTGATTTGACTTTTGAAAAATGGTATAATTGTTAATATTATTAAGCAGTAACCAAGAAGTTTTCTGCGGATTATAACCGCAGATTTTTTTTGAAAAAAATGATTAATGTTCGTAATGTTGCCATTATTGCCCATGTTGACCACGGGAAAACAACCATGGTTGATGCTTTGCTGCGCCAATCAAAAACTTACCTTAATAAGGAAGTGGTTGATAATATCTGCATCATGGACAGTAATGATTTGGAAAAAGAACGTGGAATTACAATTTTTTCTAAAAATGCTTCAGTTCGCTGGCACCCTTCGACAGGATCAGGGCAAGATACCAAAATTAATATTATAGATACTCCAGGCCATGCAGATTTTGGTGGTGAAGTGGAACGGGTTTTGCGTATGGCTGATGGCTGTTTACTTTTGGTTGATGCTAAAGAAGGGCCAATGCCTCAAACCAGATTTGTTTTGAAAAAAGCCTTAGAGCTAAAGTTAAAAGTAATTGTGGTCATTAATAAAATTGACAAGCCTGATGCCAGAATTAATGAGGTCTTAAATAAAACATTTGATTTGTTTATTGATTTAGGGGCTGATGATGAGACAGCGGATTTTCCGGTTTTATATTCTTCTTCAAAATTAGGCAAAGCCGGACTAGATCCTGATTTAAGCAAAATGACTGATATCTCCCCTCTTTTTGACGCAATTGTTAAATATATTCCTGCTCCTACCGGAGACCCTCAAAAACCCCTGCAAATGTTAGTGACAACAATTTCCGGAGATAATTATAAAGGAAGAATTGCCACCGGCAGAGTTTATAACGGTGTAATGCGGGCAGGTCAAACCGTTGCCCATATTAACCGTGAAGGCCAAAGAAAAAATTGCCCACTGACTACAGTGATGACTTTTGAAGGTTTGCAAAGGGTGGAGACAAAGGAAGTTGTTGCCGGCGACATTGTTGCCATTGCCGGAATTCCGGAAGTTACGATTGGAGAGACAATTGCAGATTTTGAAAATCCAATTGCTTTGCCGCTTTTATCGATTGAAGAACCAACTGTTAAAATGAATTTTAATGTTAATACTTCACCAGTGGCAGGAAAAGAAGGCCAATTTACAACTTCCCGTCAAGTCAGGGAAAGAATTTTAAAAGAACCGGAAACCGATGTTGCTTTAAAAGTTGCTGATAACCCTTCTGGCGGTTGGGATGTTTCCGGCCGGGGCGAGCTTCATTTGGCAATTTTAATTGAAAGACTTCGCCGTGAGGGTTATGAACTAGAAGTTTCTCGTCCCCAAGTGATTACCAAAATTGTTGACGGAAAAAAACTTGTTCCTTATGAGCAAGTCTTTATTGAAGTTCCGGAAGTCAGTAGCGGCATTATTATTCAAAAACTTAATAGCCGGTATGGCGAGCTTAGACGGATGGATACGATTGACGGCATTGTTTATCTTGAATATATCGTTCCCACCAAAGGACTTTTTGGTTTCAGAAGCCAATTTTTAACTGACACCAAGGGCTTAGGTATTATCAATACCAGCTTTTATGAATTTGCTCCTGATCGAGGAAATTGGACTAATCGGGAAAAAGGATCTTTGGTTGCCTTTGAAACCGGAACAACGATGCTTTATGCTCTTTTGAATCTTCAAGATCGAGGAGAACTTTTTGTCCCCCAATCAATTTCGGTTTACCAAGGTCAAGTTGTTGGTCAAAGCTCTCGTCCTAATGATATTCATGTCAATGTTTGTAAAGCTAAAATTGCCTCAAACCATGAAAGAACTAAAGGTCATGGTGTGGCTGACCATTTTGACGAGCCAAGAATTATGGGCTTGGAAGATGCCTTAGAATACATTGCCGATGATGAACTGGTGGAAGTGACGCCTAAAAGTATCAGGATTAGAAAAAAAATCTTAGATGAAGCTGAAGCAAAAAGAAAAGCCAGAGGTTTGATCTAATTAAAATCCTTCAAATAACACCGCATTAATAATGTGAATGACGCCATTGCTGCAAAGTAAATCAGGAATAATAATGGTGGCATTGCTGATGAGTAAACTGCCATCATTAATTGTTATGGGGATATCTTCATTGTTTAAAGGCGTGACTGATTCATAAATAAAGAGATCATTTTGGGTTAATTTTTTAGGTACGAGATGATAGGCCAAAAAATTATAAGCATTGTCTTTACCTTTTAAGATTTCTTCAGTCTCTCCCCAGGGATTACTTTCAAAAGGCGGATTTTCAATATTAAAATAAGGGATAATATCAAAAGCGCCGTCAAAAGGGGCAAAAAATGTAACTTCAGGTTCCTTTTCCAAAAAAACGTTCATTTCCGCCTTATCAATAATGGAGGATAAAGTTTTTAAATAAGGGATTTGTTTTATGGTTGCTTGAATATTTTTCATAAGAGTGACATTTCCGGAGGAATTAAAATTGATTCAATTAAATGGATCATACCATTGGTACATTCAATGTCAGGCCGGATAATAACTGAAGTATCAACCGCCACATCATCATCAAGCTGTTCTAAAGAAAGTTCACTGCCTTCTAAAGTCTCCAAAGAAAAGAGATTTTCTAAATCATCCAAATGATAATTTCCCGGAGCAATATGATACCGTAAAATCCGGGCTAGTTTCTGGTTATCTCCCCAGAGATTATCTAGTGCCTGGGAAGAAAGGCTGGCAAAAGCTTCATTAATTGGGGCAAAAATGGTAAAAGGCCCTTCTTTTTCAAGAATTACTGTTAAACCTGCTTGGTCAACTCCTTTTAAAAAAAGGTTTAAAGACCCCTCTTCCATCGCCGTTTCGATTATTCCATCCATAAAGATTTTTAGCTATTTTCCTCAGCATTACCATTAAAACAATAATAGCGGCTATGAAGTTTATCCTTTTGCCAAACAGGACAAGTTGGACAAACACAAGGTTTTTGGAAACTTAAATCACTGCACAAAGCCCGGCCTTTAGCGCAATAAAGTTCAGGCGGCTCTTCCGGCAGCGGCAAATCATTAATTAAAAGCTTATTTTCAACTTCTTCTAACTTGTCTTCAACACAGGCACTCCTCATTTCCACCGGACATTTAGGACATTGGCACTTCTTAAGATTTCCTTCATTATAGATAACTTTTGCCACTTAAACCTCCTTACTTTTTTTTATTGGTTCCGGTTGATTGGTTGAATTGTGGTATGGTCAAGAACTTGGTCAAGCAAATTAAAATCTTCTGCTTTCTTAACTAAATTATTGGTAACCATTTCCCCTCTTTGGGCAAGGACTTGGTCATTGGGAAGTAAAATTGTTTTGGTTAAATATTGGCCAATTGCCTCTTTTTTCCGTCGTTCACTTTGGTTGCCTCTCAGTTCTTCATATTTCGTTTTAATTTCTTCAAAAATATTTTCTGAACTTTTTTCCGCCTGTTCTTGGGTAGACTTTAATTGTCCAGTAAGTGGAGCTTCTTTTTTTGCCTGTTCATCGACTTCTTCTTTAGCTGAATTTTTAACAATGGTGGCATCTTTACCCACTCTTAAAACTTCATTAATTTTTACTGTTTTCCTTCCAGATTTGATATCCTCAACCGGTCCCTGGGAAATTTCAAATTCTTCTACAAAACCGGTTTTATCATCAAAAAAAATATCAGAAACCTTACCCAGCGCTGCTCCGTTTTCCGTGACAACTTGAGTTTTACGGACTTTTTGGTTGTGTTCGGCAATGCTGGAAAGCGGTTCCGGTAAGCTTGAGGCTTTTTTAATCACATTTTCAGTCTCGGTGATAATTGCATCAGGTCCAATGCTGCGGATATCCGTGAGCATAATTACTTTGGCATCTGAAAACCAGCCACTGCTTTCCACTAAAAGGGCAATGACTTTCTGTTGGTTAGGGTCATAAATAACATCGTTGACATCTTCAATCTTTTTTCCTTCTTTTATAGTAAAAACAGGTAAACCAATAACCTTGCTGGCTTTAATTAACATTTAAGCCCCTTTCTTTTTCGGATTATTTATCTTTACTTTCAATAAATATAAAGACAACCCTTTGCAAAAGTAAACAAAAAAGTGAACCGGAAGTCGCACTAAGAAAATTGGAAATGGTGTACTGGTTTAAATTAACTTTTCCCAACCAAATGGCCAAGGCATATGCCAGAGTTCCCCCGATTAAGGAAATCAAAAGAGTTCTTGGCAGATTTTCAATCGGATCAATAATTTGGATGAGAATACCGACAACCAATGAGGAAATAATCCAGCAAGGTATGATGATAAAATTAAGCGGTTTTACTAAATCCATAAACAATATGATCAGGAAACTCTGTAAAAGCATTGTTAGAAGCAGGTTATAATCTGGAAAGAAGTTATTGGGAAGGTGAAACAGTAATTAATGACTCTTCAATTAAAGGATTATTTTTTGAAGTTTTGACGGAAATCCCAACAGCAAAAGCAGCGGCAACTAAAAGAAGACCAATTACAATTGAGAAAATTATAATCATTGCCTTTTCCCTGCTTTCAGTTAGTTCGGTCATGAAAGTTAAATTAACATAGTTTGTCGGGGTTTTTCAAGTAAATTTACAAAATTATTACCTGTCCATTACCTTTGGGTGGTAAAAAAGAGAAATGTGGGGTTGGGGATTATTTTTAATTATTAGCAGTTGGATTGTTTCCTGGGGAAGAGTCTTTTGTTTTTATCCTTATTCATTTTTACCTCTTTGGATTGGCTATATTTTAACGATTAACGGACTTTCAGATTATTTTATCGGAAAATCATTGTTAAGCCAAATGGGAAAGAAGTTTATTCTCCTTTTTATTTATTCAATCCCTTTTTGGTGGATTT
Organism: Patescibacteria group bacterium; assembly: GCA_023473205.1. Lineage (GTDB taxonomy): Bacteria > Patescibacteriota > Microgenomatia > UM-FILTER-40-11 > UM-FILTER-40-11 > JAMCYY01. Next base: position 1,113 of record JAMCYY010000023.1, on the reverse strand, counting down.
TTGAAGTCCTTAACCACTTTACTCAAAACTGGCATTATATTTTGTCAATAAAGGTTAATCCCTTTGAATATTTCTTGTCCGGTTCAGTTTTCTTTTCTATTGTTGTTCCGGCAATTATGTCAACCAACTTTTTCTTTTACCAAATCTTGATCCGTTTAAAAAGACATTTCTGGATAAAAATTCCCTTAACCGGGTTAAATTTATTAATATTTTTTGTTTTTGGTTTGATATTGACCAGTTTTATATTTATTTTCCCTAAAATCGGTTTTTTATTTATGTGGGTTGGTCCGTTTCTCTTAATTGCTCCAATAAATTACTATTTAGGTTTTTGTTCACTTTTGAAAAAAATCAGCCTCGGTGACTGGACTTTGTTTTTTTCGCTATTTCTGGCTTCTCTTTTTACTGGTTTTTGGTGGGAACTTTGGAATTTTTATGCCTTACCAAAATGGATCTACTCTGTTCCTTATGTGGGTTTTTTAAAAATTTTTGAAATGCCGGTTTTGGGCTATCTGGGTTATTTACCTTTTGGTTTGGAAGTCTATTCTTTTACTGTTTTCCTGCAAGGAATATTAAAAAGGAAATTTAAAAATATTCCGGAAATCAGTTTTGATGAATAAAACAACCCCCGGAGGTTACCGGGAGTCGTTTTTGGTTAGCGCGGGATATTGTTTAAGCTCTAACCATTTTGGCTATCACTTTGATAGCTTGCCTTTAAATTATATCTTCCTTAGCTGAAAAAATGCTTAAAATTACGATTACTCTTTTGCTGGTGTACCGGTTGGGCCGCCACGAAATACTTGACCAAGGGGATTGATCTGAATATTTTGAGCGGTGATGCTACCGTCAGAATTCGTACTCCCCATGATCATTACAGTATTTCCTGATTTTAAATCTGATTTAGCGGCGGTTGCTGATTTTACATATTCGGTTTTCTCTGAGAAAAAAACAATTTTGCTGCTGCCGTCATTAAGTTTAACCGTGATGCTTTTATCATCTGAGGAAATAATTTCCCCCCGGACAGCATTAAAATTTTGTCCGGTTCTTGGGTTTCCATTTCCTTGCCTTATGTTTCCGTTAGTGTTGCCAGCTACAAATTGTCGGTTAAACTTAATG
>JAMCYY010000072.1 GCA_023473205.1 Patescibacteria group bacterium | reverse complement strand
GTAAAAAAAAGGAACAGATTGGTACAATTTTTCTTTGAAAGTTGATAAGGAGGGGAAAGTTGAGATTCCTGTTTATTATTTTCCAGGCTGGGAAGTATTTGTTGATAATGAAATTGTCCCCCTGAGTTATGATAATTCTTTGGGTTTAATAACGATTTCCGTTCCAGTCGGGAGTCATGAAGTGAAGGCCAAGCTAAGTTCAACTCCGGTTAGGTCATTGGGGAATTTTCTTTCTCTGATTAGTTGGTTTTTTTTCTTTTTTTTTCTTTTTAAAAAAAGCCGTCAAGAGAAATGATACTTTCGGTAATAATTCCTGTCTTCAATGAAGAAAAAACCATTAAAGAAATTGTTAAGCGGGTTTTGGCGGAAAAAACTCCCAAAGAAGTAATCATTGTGGATGATGGTTCAACTGATGGAACACTGAAAATAGTTAAAAGTTTAAAGTTAAAAGTAGAAAGTAACAATTTGAGATTAAAAGTTATCTTAAACAAAAAGAATATGGGTAAGGGGGCGGCAGTGAGGAAGGGAATGGCGGCGGCAACAGGTGACATCTTAATTATCCAGGATGCGGATTTGGAATATGACCCAAGGGATTATCCAAAGTTAATTTCTCCAATTATAAAAGAAGAAGCAAGGGTGGTTTATGGAACAAGGTTACAGACTTTACCCTTGCGTTTTTTAGGTAAAGGCAAGACTCCAATGCCTTTACATTATTTGGCAAATTTTTTTTTATCTAAATTAACTAATTTTCTTTATGGCGGTAATTTAACTGATATAGAAACTTGTTATAAAGTCATGGCGAGGGAGGTTTATCAAAGCTTAGAGTTGCAAGCTAATTGTTTTGATTTTGAGCCGGAAATAACTGCAAAAATTCTCCATCAAGGATTTAAAATTGTGGAAGTTCCTATTGTGACTCAACCGCGAAGTTATCAGGAGGGAAAAAAGATAAAAGCTAGAGATGCCGTTATTGCAATATGGACGCTTTTGAAGTATCGAATAGTGCTAAAATGGAGCATATGGAAGTAGAAACAGAAATTGAAATCGAAGCAGCAATGATTAAAAGGAGGTCTTTAGTAGGGGTTGTCTCTCTGGTGACAAGAAGTTTCTTTGTTCAAGCAGTTGCTTTAGCTTCAACTTTTCTTTTAACTGTCTTTTTAGACCCCAAAACTTTCGGCATTTTTTATTTAGTTTCAGCTTTCATTAATTTCTTGACTTATTTTTCAGATATTGGTTTGGCCGCGGCTTTAATCCAGAAAAAAGAAAAGTTGGAAGAAAAGGACCTCCGTACCACTTTCACGATCCAGCAAGGATTAGTTTTGTTTTTATTGACAATAATTATTATTTTTTCGCCATGGATTAAACAGCTTTATGGCCTTTCTTCAGAAGCAACTTTCCTTTTATATTCCCTGGCACTTTCTTTCTTTTTTTCTTCTTTAAAAACCATTCCTTCTATTTTACTTGAAAGAAACCTTAAATTTGGTCGTTTGGTGGTTCCCCAAATTTTAGAAACATTAACTTTTAATTTACTGGCAGTTTTTTTAGCCTGGAAAGGATTTGGACTTAGTAGCTTTACTTGGGCAGTTTTAGGCCGTGGATTGGTTGGACTTTTAGCCATGTATATAATTTCTCCCTGGCGCATAGGGTTTGATTTTTCAAAAGAATCGTTAAAAACTCTTTTGAAGTTTGGTTTACCATATCAAGCCAATACGATTATGGCGGTAATTAAAGATGATTTAATGACAATTTTTTTAGGCAGGATTATTGGTACTGCGGGTTTGGGCTATCTTGGATGGGGTAAGAAATGGGCCGAAACACCTTTGCGGTTTTTAATGGATAATGTTTCTAAGGTTGCCTTTCCTGCCTTTGCAAGGATGCAAGATCAAAAAGAAGATTTACAAAAGGCAGTCGAAAAAGCTATTTTCTTCCTTACTTTTATGACTTTTCCTCTCTTAGTTGGATTTTCTGTATTAGCTTCTGACTTGGTCAAAATTATTCCTCGTTATTTAAAATGGGAACCAGCTCTTTTTGCTTTATATTTATATAGTTTTAACAGCGCCTGGGCAACTGTTTCCACCTCGATGACTAACCTTTTAAATGCCGTAGGTAAGATCAAAAAAACCTTTAAATTAATGGTTATGTGGATGGCTTTAACTTGGGCTTTAATGCCGATTATGGGAATAAAATTTGGTTATAATGGAGTTGCGATTGCCTCAGCATTGATTGCTGTCTCTTCCGTTGTGGCGATTCATTATGGAAGACAATTGGTTAAGTTTGATTTGGTGAGGCCGATTTTTAAGCCCTTGCTTGCTTCACTTTTAATGGGAATTTTAATTTTTATTTTTAAGCCAAACTTTGGCAATCTTTTTCTCATGATTTTTCTCAGAGTTATCATTGGATTTTTTTCCTACATCATTTTTTCATATTTATTAATTGGGCCTTCGTTATTTTTGGACATAAAGAAACTTTATGCAGAATTTAGGAAAAAAAGTTAAATACTTTTTTTTAATTTTTGGGGCAATTTGTTTCTTTAGCTTATGCGGCCAGGTGGTTGCGGCAGAAAATTTATTTGTCACCATTGTTAATCCTATCCGTGGAAATGAGTTTATTAAAGAACCCCAAGGAGATCCGCTTTTCGGAGTTAAATTAGAAAAGGATTTGATCGCAAAATTTAAGTTGCCGGTAACTTGGTTACTGCGTTATGATGCCTTGCGTTCTTCTTCTTTTAATGAGTATTTTCAAAATCTTTCTTCCAAAGAAGAAGTGGGGCTATTTTTAGAAATTACTCCGAGCTTAGCCGAAGTGGCTGGTGTTAATTATCCGGGTGGGGGGATTTTTTGGCATGATGCCAATAAAATTTTTCTTTCCGGATATCAGCCAGAACAAAGACTTAAATTAATTGATACTGTTTTCTGGGAATATAGAAAAGTTTTTGGTTCTTTTCCTAAATCAGTCGGGGCTTGGCACGTGGACGCTTATTCAGCAGAATACATGAGAACAAAATATGGAATTAGTGGAGTTTTAATTTGCGCTGACCAGTTTGGCACTGACCGTTATCAAATTTGGGGCGGTTGGTGGGGGGTACCTTTTTATCCTTCAAAATATAATATTTTAACTCCTGCACAAACGTTGAAAAACAAAATTGATGCGGTAGTTTTTTGGTGGGCGGCCAGGGATCCGGTCTTAGGCTATGGTCCAAAGGTGGAAGACAGCACTTACAGCGTTCAAGCTAATGACTATAGTATCCATCACCTTAAAGATATCTCTTATTTTAACGGGCTTCTTAACCTTTATTTAGATAAAAGTAACTCTTTTGGTCAATTAACTATTGGACTTGAATCTGATAATGATTGGGAAAAAGTCGGTGATAGCTTTGAAGAACAGCTGGCTTTGATTAGTGAAAAGTTTGCTAAAAACGAACTGAAAGTAGCGACTATGGCCGAATTTTCCCAGTGGTACCAAAACCGTTTTTCTCAACTTTCCCCGGACCATCACATTGGTCCCTGGCTAATGACGCGGGACTTCCGTGCTTATGTTGTTAAGGACAATAACCAGGAAGTTGTTAAGGATTTACGCCTTTATAATGAAAAATGGCCGGAAGCGGATTTGTTAACCGCTAATCCTTGGGAAAGTTTGGCACTTAATAACCCGGCCAAAATTGACACTATTAGGTTTCCGGATAGTGAAAAAAAATTTCCGGGCTTAAACTTAAAAGACTTAGTAAAAACATTTGGTTCTCAAAAGATACCTTTTGTTGTTAATGACCTGCTGATATTTATATTTTATGGTCTTTTAATCGCAGCTTTAACTATTTGTTTAAGGAAAAACCTTCCATTGCTTTTCCTTATTTTAGTAGGCTCCCTTAGCTTATCCTTAACCATGGTTAAATCAGGTTGGGTTTATTCTTATGGAATGGGATTTTGGGGGCCTAATGGTCATGATGGCATTTGGCATTTAGCTCTAATAAATCAACTTTCTAAATTTTCTTTTTCTCATCCTTCTTTTTCTTCCTTTCCTTTACTTAATTATCATTTTGGCTTTGATATTTTAGCGGCAATTTTAAGAATTATTTCCGGAGTTTCTGCTGTTAATCTTTATTTTCAAGTTTTGCCCCCAGTTATGAGTGTACTTTTGGGAATTTTGACCTACAAATTGGTTAGTAGATGGACCAATAAAACAGGCGCCTGGTGGGCAACTTTTTTTGTTTATTTTGGCGGTAGTTGGGCCTGGCTTTTAGGTAAGGGTGAATCAACTTTTTGGGCAAATCAAGCAATTTCTACTTTAATTAATCCGCCTTTTGCTCTTTCTTTAATTTTTTTGCTCATTGGTTTTTTTCGACTCGAAAATTATTTAGAAAAAAAAGACGGAAGAAACTTACTTTTAACCGCTTTTATTTTCGGTATTTTAATTTTTATTAAGGTATACGCCGGAGTAATTGTCTTAGGTAGTTTACTAATTGTATTTTTATTTTCTTTGATAGTGCGCCGTAATCAAGTAATCTTAGGAAAGCTTTTCTTTTTTTCTTTAATTGTCGCCTTAGCTGTTTTTCTACCATTCAATTCTCAATCTTCTTCACTGCTCGTAATTTCTCCTTTATGGTTTTCCCATACCATGTTGGCTTTTGCGGACCGTCTTGGCTGGTTGCGGTTGGAAAATGCGCGTCAAGCCTATTTTAATTCTGGAAATTGGCTGAAGTGGTTTTTAGCCGAGTCTCTAGCTTTACTAATTTTTATTTTTGGCAATTTAGGCATTCGTTTTGTTGGCTTATTTTCGCTAATTAAATTGAGAAAAATAAATGAGTTAAACGAGAGAAAGGTTTTTTTCTTTAGTATGGTCTTTATTAGTTTAATTTTGCCTTTAATTTTTATTCAAAAAGGCAACCCCTGGAATACTATCCAATTTTTTTATTATTTTCAATTTTTTTTGGCTTTAGCTTCAGGAGTGGCTATGGGAAAAATTAAGTTGGGCAGAACAACTAGGATTTTTGTCTACTCGATTGTTATTTTTCTCTCCTTGCCGACAACAATGATGACCTTGAAAAATAATTATTTACCTTTACGCCCTCCGTCAAGGGTAAGTGTCGAAGAGTTAGAAGCTTTAAAGTTTCTTGGCCAACAACCGTTTGGCGTTGTTCTTGCTTATCCTTTTAATACTGAATGGAGGAAGATTTTTTCTGAACCTAAGCCGCTTTACGCCTATGAAACCACGGCTTATATTCCGGCTTTAAGCGGACAGACAGAATTTTTAGGGGATGAAATGAACTTAGAAATTTCCGGTTATAATTGGCAAGGAAGAAGGGAAGATTCAATCCGTTTTTTTGAAAGCAACAATCCTTCTTGGGCGAATGATTTTTTGAAAAACAACCAAATCAAATATCTCTATTTAGTAAAGGGGCAAAAAGTAAACCTTAATCTAGAAGAAATTAACCTTAAAAAGATTTTTGAAAATGGGGAAGCTAGGATATACAGTGTTAATTAAGATAAGATATAATTATTCTAATTGACCTAAGTAAAATAACAAATAATATAAAGAGATAACAAGATAGCCATGAAAATTTCTGTTGTTGTTAATACCTATAACGAAGAAAAAAATTTAAGGCGGTGTTTAGAATCGGTTCGTCAGCTAGCGGATGAAATTGTCGTAGTAGATATGCACTCCACCGATGAAACTATCAGCATTGCTAAAAAATTTAAGGCCAATGTTTTTTTGCATGACTATACCCGTTATGTTGAACCTGCCAGAAATTTTGCCCTTTCCAAGGCCAGTGGTGATTATATCTTTCTCATTGATGCTGATGAAGAATTAAGTCCTTCTCTTTCTTCCAACTTAAAAAAGATTGCTCAGGATAACCAGGTTGATTGGATTGATTTGCCTCGAAAAAACATAATTTTTGGTAAGTGGATTAAACACTCTCGTTGGTGGCCAGATTATCTCACTCGTTTTTTTAGAAATGGTAAAGTTAAGTTTTCTGACAAAATTCATGTTACTCCAATTAAAGAAGGAGATGGTTTAATGCTTGAAGCAAGCGAAGAAAATGCGTTAATCCATTATAATTATCAAACAATTTCCCAATATTTAGAAAGATTAAATCGCTATACTGATATCCAAGCGGAAGAAATAGAGACAGTTAATGTTACTGATTTACTTAAAAAGCCAGCCAATGAATTTTTTTCCCGTTTTTTTGAGGCTGAAGGTTATAAGGATGGAATCCATGGATTAGCCCTTGCCTCACTGCAAGCATTTTCAGAATTGGTTATTTATTTAAAGGTTTGGGAAAAAAATGGTTTTGTCGAAAAAGAAACCCGAGACATTAACAAAACTTTTCTTGAGATTATAAATGATTGTCTTTTTTGGCTAGGAAAACAATCTTCAACTTCAATAGCTAAACTGTGCCTCAAAATTAAAAGTAAACTTTAATGCAAAGAGCAAAAGTTAATAATTTTTTAAAGAAGAACTGTTTTATTTTTCTTATTCTCGTGGGAGCGGCTTTTTTAAGATTTTATCGTCTGCCTGAGTTAACAACCTTTGCTGGCGACCAGGGAATTGATTTATTGGTAGTGAAGAGAATGATTGTTGATCATGATTGGACTCTCCTTGGTCCAAAAACTTCAATTCTTTCAATATATAATGGACCAGTTTATTATTATCTGATTTTACCGGTTTTATTTTTATCCAAGCTAAATCCTGTCAGTGTTTCCTGTTTCATGGTCTTTCTTTGGCTGGGAGCAATTTTTTTAACCTATTTTTTAACAAAAGAAGTTTTTAATGAAAGAGCTGGTTTAATCGCGGCCTTTTTGTTTTCTATTTGGCCGCCGGCAATTGAATTTTCCCGTCCTTCGTTTAATTCCTTTCCGACTCCTTTTTTTGCCGCTTTATTTTTGTTCGGAATTTATAAATATTTAAAAAATCGGCATTGGGGACTGGTTTTAGCAGGATTTTGTGCCGGTATCCTGCTGCAGCTTCATTATTTCAATTTTTTTCTTATTGCCTTAACTTTTACCCTTTTTCTCATTAAAAAAAGATTTTCCTTTAAATTTTTCTTTATTTTTGTTGTTTCTTTTTGCCTCACTTTTTCCCCAATGATCTTTTTTGAATTAAGACATGATTTTTTTAATTCCAGGACGCTTTTGAAAACTTTGTCGGAAAGAGGCATGAGTGATTTTACTTGGCAATTACATTATTTTATTGCTTTTTTTCCTTTGCTTTTTATCTTTCTTGGAGGTTTATTTAATTATTTGGTAAAGAGAAATAAATTAATGGGTGTTGTTTTATTTTCGCTTTTGTCTTTTTTATTTTTAAGGGGAGTGGATTTAAAAAGGGATCATGGTTTTACCATGCCGGAAGGCTGGAATTTAAGAGGAGTTGAAGCTGCCGGAGAAATTATTGCCGCTGATGCCGGAAAAGATTTTAATGTTGCTTCAATCATTGATGGTGATACCAGGGCTTATCCTTTTCGGTATATAATTGAGACAAAAGGGAAAAAGCCTTTAGGGGTTGAAGAGTATCCCGAAGCCCAAAATCTTTATATAGTTGCAAAAGGGAATGAGGATTTTGTTTTGCGTTATCCTGTTTGGGAAATTCAATCTTTTTTGCCGGCAAGGATAGAAAAGTCTTGGGAAGTTCAAAATGGTTATCGAATTTTTAAATTAGTAAAAAAATGATGAAAAAAGTTTTTTTGCTTATCCTTAATTGGAATGGCGGAGAAATGACAGTTAACTGTCTAAATTCTTTGCAATACGTAAAAACTGACAATTTTGATCTTCAGGTGGTTGTAGTTGATAATGCATCGACTGATGAATCAATTAATCAGATAAAAGTTGAAAGTGAAAAGTTAAAAGTTAAGACCAAGATTCTTCAAAATAAGGAAAACTTGGGGTATGCGGAAGGAAATAATGTGGGCATAAGATATGCACTAGAAAACGGGGCTGACTTTGTATGTTTACTGAATAATGATACGAGAGTGGATCCGTCTTTCATCAATGAATTGGTTAAGACTGCCGGTTCAGATGAAAAAATTGGTATAGTCGGTGGTAAAATTTACTTCGAAAAAGGCTATGAATTTCATAAGGACAGATATTCAGAAAAAGAATTGGGGAAAGTAATCTGGTATGCCGGAGGAAAAATTGATTGGCAAAACGTATATGCTTCTCATCTTGGAGTAGATGAAGTTGACAATGGTCAATTTGATCAGGTTATAGAAACAGATTTTGTGAATGGTTGTTTGATGCTGGTTAAGAGGGAAGTCTTTGTTAAAGCAGGCTTGATTGATAATAATTATTTTTTATATTTAGAGGACACTGATTTTTCGATGAAGGCAAAGAGAAAAGGATTTAAACTTTACTATACGCCTCTCTCTAAGATTTGGCATTTAAACGGGGGATCTTCTGGTGCTGGCTCGAAATTACAGGATTACTTTATTACCAGAAATCGTCTTCTTTTTGGTATGAAATGGGCTCCTTTAAGATCAAAGATAGCCCTTATAAAAGAAAGTTTTAATTTGCTTTTTAAAGGCCGGGAGTGGCAAAAAATTGGGATTAAAGATTTTTATATATCTAAGTTTGCAAAAGGAAGTTGGCAATGATGCTTTCAGCAATTGTTTTGACCAAAAATGAAGAGGCTGTCATTGAAGATTGTCTTAACTCAGTAAAGTGGGCAGATGAAATTGTAATTGTTGACAATGGCTCCACGGATAATACTTTAAAATTAGCAAAAAACTTTAATCCGAAAATTGTCCATTCCCCGCCAGAGAATTCCTTTGCTGACCACCGGAACCTGGGCGCAAAAGCAGCGAATGGAGACTGGCTTTTGTATGTCGACGCGGATGAGAGAGTAACGCCAGAATTGAAAGAAGAAATTTTTTCATTAATTGCTAATTGCTTGCCCTGTAAGGGTGAATTACTAATTGCCCAACCCGTTGCCTATGCCATTCCAAGAAAAAATATTCGCTTGACTAAAGTTTTATATCATGGTGGTTGGTGGCCGGATTATGTCCTGAGACTAATGAAAAAGGAGAGTCTTGAGGAGTGGCAAGGAGAGTTGCATGAACAACCGGTCATCAAAGGCAAGACCGGATACCTCAAGGAAGCTTTTATCCATTTTAGCCATCGAGGGAGCTTTGAACATAAGCTGCAGAATACGATTAAATGGTCAAAAATTGAAGCGGAAAAAATGCTTTTAGCGAATCATCCGCCAATGACGATTACGCGTTTTCTCTCGGCTATGGCCAGGGAATTTTACAAAAGGATGATTAAATACCAGGCCTTTCGTGACGGAACCGAAGGAGTAATTGAGGCTTTTTATCAAGTATTTAGCGTCTTTATTACCTATGCTAGGTTGTGGGAAATGCAAAACTCCAAAGAAAAAATCTCATGTTCAAAATAAAAGTGTTTCGGGCCTTGTTTTTTTTTGGAGTTTTGCATTTCCCACAACCTAGCATAGGTAATAAAGACGCTAAATACTTGATAAAAAGCCTCAATTACTCCTTCGGTTCCGTCACGAAAGGCCTG